>NZ_KV815575.1:22282-62311 GCF_001814285.1 Enterococcus sp. HMSC076E04
TTTTTTGAGCTAATACCGAAGGTCAGCTGATTGAGCACCGTGAATCAGAGGTCGTGAAAAAGCTGCCCTGCATCCAGTAATAAGAACAAATCAAACAAAAACAGCTTCTCATGTTTTTCGTTTGGTTGGGTTTATTATCGCAGATGCAAGCTTTTGAACACCGTTTAACAAGAGGTTGTGTCAGAAGTAGTCAGCTTCAATAAATAAGAAGGAATTTTTCGAAGAAGCTACTTTTGCATCACCCCCCTAAGGAGGCAGTTTTAGCAAATGAAAAAAGATATGAGGAAGAAAGATGTCTAAAAAAGCATCAGTTTTACAAAAATGTCTTCAGATCATGCCAATCATCGGTCTGTTATTTTTCTTTGTGTTGATTCTCTATGCTTATCATCATGGGATCTTTCGTTCAAGCACGTCTTTGCAAGCGTTTATCCAGGAATTCGGCAAGTATGCAGTGATAGTATTTGTTCTGTTGCAAGTTATCCAAGTGATCATTCCTATTTTGCCGGGAGGGATTTCTTCGGTAGCTGGCATGCTGATGTTTGGCAATGGATTTGGGCTTTTATATAGTTGTATTGGTCTAGTGATTGGGGAAGCAATCGGATTTTTGCTTGTCCGTTACTATGGCGTAGCCTTTGTCCAGCTTATTTTATCGCCAAAAAAGTATCAAAAATTTGATGAATTGCTGACAAGAAAAACGAAAGATATCAAAAAAGTATTAGTCGTTACCTTGCTGCTTCCCTTTGCGCCAGACGACTTGATCTGTCTAGTAGCTGGTTTGACGAAATTATCTTTTAGAGAGTTTATGCAGATCGTGATTTTCTTGAAGCCGTGGTCGGTAGGTGTGTACAGTATGATCATGCTCTTTTTATTCCATCAAGCGCAAGGTCATTTATAATGTAAAAAAGGACGTGGGTGTATGGAAAAAATAAAAGTAACAGAAAATGAACTGGATGAGCTGATGGCAGTCATTCAAGAAGTATGGCCGGAAGCTTTTGTACCAATTATTGGTCAAAAACAAGTCGATTATATGCTGAAAACTTATCAGTCAAAAAAGCAGATCCAAAAAGAACTGGCAGAAGGCGTTTCTTATTTTTTATTAAAAAGTGAAGGGAAGACTGTCGGTTACACTGCTTATGAAGAGATAAAAGGTAAAATCTATTTAAGTAAATTATATTTGCTGAATAAAGCCCGTGGCCAAGGATTGACTTCTTCGGTTTTTCGCTGGTATGAAGAACTTGTTGCGCAAACAAAGGAAAAAGAGATTTTTTTACGAGTGAACCAGGGAAATCACCAAGCAATCGAGGTTTATAAGCATGAAGGGTTTGAGATTACAGAAGAACTTGTTTCAGATATCGGTCAAGGATTTCAAATGGTCGATTATAAAATGAAAAAAGCTCTCGCATAATCTTAGGAACTGTGTTAAAGTAACCTCATGCGACGGGTCGAGAAGGACTCTGGATTACAGAGCTCCTAATTGATTTTGGAGGCACAGGATAATTGATTTCTATCTTTATCACCTGCCGGATGCAGGGGTGTCGGGCAAGACTTTTGTGGAGAAGGGCTTGTCTGCTTGAGTAATCAAGTACCGTAAAAATGCGGAAAGAAGCTTATGCTTCTTTCTGCATTTTTTTTTACAAGAATATATTCTGTAAAATTGGTTTATTTCCCCTTTAATGCTAAAATCGAAGAGCAGATTAGTTATAAGACTGTTTAAGGGAGCCATTGTCATGTTCGAAAAACTCAAACGATTTGGGCGCAATTTTACGCAAACAACGCCCTTTATCTTAAGCAATACGGTTATTTTGATTCCTTATCTTTTATTTTTAGGAATAACAGATTCGCATAATTGGCTGACGATTTTGCCATTTACGCTGTTTTATGCCTTTCGGATGACTGGGCTGTTTTTAGTCAATAGTCTACGATTTGGTCTAGATAGTTACACGTTGCTGATGATTGCTTTGCTGATTGGTGGTACTGGTTCATTACTTGGAATACTAGGCGTATTTTATTTTCCTTTGTTTTATTTTTCAAGTGTTCTTCTAGGGCTGAGTGCAGCATGGCTTGTACCTGCTAATATCACGGTCAATTTCCATGAGAAGACGCAAGGCTTTATCAATATGGATGGGAAAAAATACTTATTTGCAGCTATCTGGCTATTTCTCCTGTATCAAGCGATCGGACTGCCTGCACCGACTCAGATTGCAGCAAGCTTTACGATTTATACACTTTTTTACGTCATGGCCTACCATACGGTCAGTCATTATCCGCGTTACGAACTGGATTTCAAAGATATTAAAAGAAACCTAGTGGCTACGCGGGAGCTTGTTTTATTTTTGGTGTTCTTTGGCTTATTGTTTCTTTTGAGAAATGCCCGATTGTTATTCGATGAAAGGCTTTTTGATCTTGCTGTTTATGGTTTCTTGGTGTTGTTCATTGTGTTCGTGTTCGTCTTAGGCCACCAGAAGAAGGAATGGAAGTTGCCAAGTTGGCTGAATCTGTTTACTTTTCTAAATGGAATGCTAGGGAATTTTCTTTTTTTGTTTAGCAGTTTTTATGTTGGCATACTGTACGGATTAGAGAAACTTCCGTTTTATATGTATTTGCCTTATGCTGCCGGTTTGATTGCAGCAAAAATAGTCGGACCATTGATTTTGAAACGTTTATCATGGTCTCCATTGGCTACGCAATTGCTTGGACTGAGTTCTTCTTTGTTGGTCCTCTTGATTCCAAATGGTTTTGCGATAGGTGTCTTTCTGCTTAGTTTCTGGCACGTAGTAACAGGCAGTTGGCTAAATAAGGAATACTATCAAACCGATGTAGCTATTCCAATGGATCGTCGGATTATTGCCAAATACACTACTCAAAATAAAGGAAGTGTGATCCACCAGTTTTTATTGATGACGCTTTTGTTTATTTTAGCAAAAGAAATGGGAGAGCCAATCCATCTACTACTAATCATGCTGAACCATGGAGCAGTGCCGATAGCAAGTGCGCAACTGCTTATTTTAGCCAAATGGATCAATGTCGGTCTTTTAATGAGCGGATTGGTGACTGTATATCATTTATGGAAGAAGGCGAAAAAGAATGAGGCTATTCATTGATGGGGATGGTTCTCCAGTAAAAGACGACGTCATAAAGTTAGGAGAATCCTATGGTCTCGACGTGATTATCGTAACCAGTGTAGATCATTATACGACCAAAGAATACGCTAATCATGTCCAAATCGTCTACGTAGACCGTGGAGCTGATAGTGCAGATTATAAAATCGTCGGTATGGTTAAGAAGAATGACTTTTTGATCACGCAAGATTATGGTTTAGCTTCACTTGTATTGCCGAAGGGTGTTCGAGTGTTCCATCACTCTGGAAAAGAATTTGACGAAGCGAATATCGGTACGCTTCTCGAACAACGTTACCATAGTGGGAAGTTAAGAAAAGCTGGCATAAGGACAAAGGGTCCAAAACCTTTTACGGAGAAAGATCATACGGCTTTTCGTCAAGCGTTGAAAAAGGCAATTGACCAAGGTTTACCAAGTACAGAAGATAGTAGGTAACGAAGGTAGTTTACTTGTGCGCGAATACACCAAAAAGGAACAGGGAAACAGGATAAATGGATTCCTTGTTCCTTTTTTTTGTTGTTCTTCGGTACTCGCTCAAAAAACGGTAAAATAGGAGGAGCTATTTTTATTTGGTCGTTCTTATTGCTTGAGACAGAACAGCTTTCTCTCAACTTTTTTCTACTTTTTCCTCTTCTTGTACATTTGGATCAATGCATCGATTGCTAAAAAAATAATGACAAATGCGGCAATAGCATACGTAAATATCCCTAATAAGGAAACGACCTCTGCGTTTTCTACAGGTGCAGCTTGGACAAGGAGGGAAGATCCTACGATCAATGCAGCTAAAATCATACCGAAAACAAGCCGATTGATCATACTTTCGATCCTGTTCAATAATTTGTCTTGCTTTTTTAATTCCAAATTGACTTTTCCTTGTCCCGAAGTCCACATTTCTAATAGATGATGGAGTTGTTGTGGAATCTTAGGCGCAGCCTTCATTCCTTCTAATAGATCTAATCCACTTTGTTTCAATGTATCTTCTACATCCAAATGGGTGAGAAAGTAATGTTGGGCAAAAGGCGAAGCAACTTCCATGAGGGAAACTTCAGGGTCAAGGACACGGATTACCCCTTCTAATGTCCCGAATGCTTTCAGCAAAAGCGTGATATCACGGTCGAACTGCAGATTATTTTGATGACAGATCATCACGACTTGTGCGAATACTTCTTGCAAGTTGATTTCATCAATAGGGGAATCATAATATTGTTCAAGAAAACTTGTCAGTTCTTGATGAAACCGACTTTCATCAAATAAGCCTTCCTGCTGACAAAGTCGAAGGACCGCTTTTTCGATTCGATAAGCATCTTTCGTATACAGCGCTAAAACGGCTTGTGTGAGCTTTTGCCTAAGACCTGCAGAAAGATGCCCCATCATGCCAAAATCAATGTAGTTGACCGTATATGGCGCAACAGGGTCTTCTGTAGAAGTAGAGGCTCGAAAAGCAAAGGGACCGAACTCTTTTTCATGAACTGTTTCAGCTGTTCGGCGAGCTCGTGTCTGTTCTTCTTTTGTTAGCACATGGAACAGCAAATTCCCCGGATGAGGATCAGCATGGAAAAAACCATCATCAAACACCTGTTTCATAAAGTTCTCAACTAAAAGCTTTGCAACTTCTTGTTTCAGCTGCTTGTTTTGAATACCGGTGATAAAAGTTTCTGTTCCGTTTTCGGCATTCATCAAATGATTCAAGTTTTTACCAGACATTTCTTCCATCACGATCACTTTTTTCGAACAAAAAGCGTCATAAATTTTGGGGCTGCGGATCTCTTTCCAGCCATTGTTCTTTTGATAGAATTGTTCGCCATTTTGACTTTCTTTTAAGAAGTCCATTTCATTGATCAAGGAACGTTTTACTTCTTGGAGTACCCCTTTTAGATCAACTACGCTAGTTTCAGGAATGTATTTGATCAAAGGGATTGCACGCTCAAATAGTTGAAGATCAAGGCGGATCTCTTCGGCAATGTTAGGGTGTTGGATCTTAACAACTACCGCGTCACCGCTTTTCAGCTTGGCACGGTGAGCCTGTCCCATAGAAGCGGAGGCAAAAGGCGATTTGGAAAAATCATCGAATATATCTGATACCGAAAGAGAAAGTTCCGTTTCGATCGTCTTTTTGACCGTTGAAAATGTGTCGCTAGGTACACTGTCTTGTAATGTTTTAAAAGTCTGAGTGAAGGCAGAGGAAAGCAAGTCCTCCCGAACAGAAAGCATCTGTCCTATCTTGATGAAGGTGGGTCCTAATTCTTCAAAGGCTTTTTTTACCTGTTCGGGATTTTTTTGCTGTACAAAGTTTGGCACTACATTGTAGTTGATGAACACTCGAATGATTTCTGCCAAGCGGCTGCGTGGATTTGTTTGCGCCATCATCATCCCTCCTTTCCTTTATCATAACTTTTTATAAAAAACGGGACAAATAATCTAGCTGACAAAAAATAAATGACGTTTGTTCTTTTAGAAACCAACTCGTTTTTTTATAAATAAGTTATTCGTTTATTTTTGTTTTGTGCTAAAATATGAGAGTAAATCACTGAACGATTTAGAATACAGGAGGACAATCTTTTGAAGATTACTTTACTATATGGCGGACGCAGCGCAGAGCATGAAGTGTCCATTCTTTCCGCATTTTCAGTTTTAAATGCCATTTATTATAATTATTACCAAGTTCAACTCGTATTTATTACAAAAGAAGGACAATGGGTCAAAGGTCCATTACTAACAGAAAAACCTGCCAGCAAAGATGTCTTGCATCTTTCATGGGACCCAAGTGGACAGACAGAGGAAGGCTTTACAGGAAAAGTGATCAATCCGGGCGAAATCAAAGAAGAAGGAGCCATCGTTTTTCCAGTTTTACATGGGCCAAACGGAGAAGATGGAACGATCCAAGGCTTCTTAGAGACATTGAATATGCCTTATGTCGGCGCAGGCGTATTGACCAGTGCATGTGCCATGGATAAAATCATGACCAAATATATTTTACAAGCTGCTGGTGTGCCACAAGTTCCTTATGTACCAGTACTTAAGAATCAATGGAAAGAAAATCCTAAAAAAGTATTTGATCAATGTGAAGGTTCTTTGCTTTATCCGATGTTTGTCAAACCGGCGAATATGGGTTCTAGTGTCGGTATTACAAAAGCAGAAAACCGCGAAGAATTGCAAAATGCTTTAGCAACAGCCTATCAGTATGATTCTCGAGCAATCGTTGAACAAGGAATTGAAGCGCGCGAAATCGAAGTTGCTGTATTAGGAAATGAAGATGTTCGGACGACTTTGCCTGGTGAAGTCGTAAAAGACGTAGCATTCTATGATTATGAAGCCAAATATATCAATAATAAAATCGAAATGCAGATTCCAGCCGAAGTGCCGGAAGAAGTTTATCAAAAAGCGCAAGAGTACGCGAAGTTAGCTTACACGATGTTAGGCGGAAGCGGATTGAGCCGGTGTGATTTCTTTTTGACAAATAAAAATGAATTATTCCTGAATGAATTAAATTCTATGCCAGGATTTACGGAGTTCAGTATGTACCCACTCTTATGGGAAAACATGGGCTTGAAATACGGTGATTTGATTGAAGAACTGATTCAATTAGGAATGAATCGATACCATCAGCGTCAATCTTTTTTTGAAAAAAATGAATAAAGAGAAATAAAGAAGAAGCTGGAGTGATTGCGTAACCGCGTTCATTCTAGCTTCTAAATACGAATAGAGAAATTTACTTGGAAGTGAGAGTCATGCGAACCCGCCGTTTAGGCCAAACGCTTTTTTCACAACCTTTTTTAGGAGAGATCTCAATGAATCTAACAATACAAGAAATTGCACAAGCCGTGGGCAGCGAATGCTCTGCACTGACAAAGATTACCAATGTCGAATTTGACAGCCGGAAGATAACCGAAGGAAGTTTATTCGTTCCTCTTGCCGGTACGCGAGATGGACATGAATTTATCCAGCAAGCGATCACAAACGGCGCATCTGCTTCATTTTGGAGCTTGCCTGTTGAACAAGCACCAAAAGATTTTCCAGTTATCCCTGTAGCAGATCCTTTGAAAGCCATGCAGCAATTGGCAACCTATTACTTGGAAAAAGTAGGCGCAGAAGTCGTTGCAATTACAGGAAGCAATGGTAAAACCACCACGAAAGATCTAACCGCGTCTGTCTTGTCTGAAAAATACAAAACATATAAGACGCAAGGAAATTACAACAATAATATTGGTCTTCCTTACACGATTTTGCACATGCCGCAAGATACAGAAAAAATCGTTTTGGAAATGGGCATGGATCACGCCAATGAAATCACAGAACTTTCACTTATGGCTCAACCAAAAGCTGCAGCAATCACAATGATCGGTGAAGCACACATAGAAAATCTTGGGTCGCGAGAAGGAATCGCTAAAGCCAAAATGGAAATCACTGACGGACTTGTACCAGACGGATTACTCGTTGTGCCCGCAGATGAACCGTTGCTGACACCTTTAACGGCAACATTAGTACAAACAGTCACAACATTCGGTATTGGAAATGGCGATGTTCATGCAGAAGTGACAGCAGAAGGAAAAGCGCAAACCGATTTTGTAGTAGAAGGAGAAACATTTACGATCCCGCTGCCTGGAAGTTATAATGTAACGAATGCTTTGATTGCGTATACGATCGGGCGCTTCTTTGAACTGTCCATACCTGAGATACGCCAAGGGCTCGCTCATGTTTCTATCACACAAAATAGAACTGAATGGCTAACGGCAGGAAATGGTGCAGCTATTTTGAGCGATGTCTACAATGCAAATCCAACAGCCATGGGACTAGTATTAGATACTTTTAAAAATCTGCCAACAAAAGGGCGCAGAATCGCTGTGTTAGCAGATATGCTGGAATTAGGGAAAGATTCATTAAACATGCATGCGCAAATGAGTGAACATATCGATCCTGAGAAATTTGCCATGATTTTCTTGTACGGGGAACAAATGCATGCATTAAAAGAAGACTTGAATCAAAAATATCCGCAACTACCTGTGTTCTATTTTGAAAAAGAAAAGAATAAATTGATTGAAGCTGTCAAACAAACTCTTGAATCAACAGACAGTATTATGCTGAAAGGCAGCAACAGCATGGGCTTATTCGAAGTAGTAGAACAGCTTCAGCAAATGAAATAAAAATCTGTAAACTTGCAGAAAATGAAAAGCTATGTTAGAATAACCTATTGCCGAAAGATGAAGAGAAATTGGACTGGTTTTGCCATGGAAGCAACTTGTCGAAACCAGATGTCATAATCATGATAAAGCTGAACGCGACCCGTTTGGCTTTTCTAATGCCTAAACTTCGCAAAGTGATTTTTCGGTGGTGCCACAGGGGCTAAGAATGGATAAAAACGTGCGTGGCCACTGTCAAAAAGAAACAATACACTTTGACCGAACAAATCGACGGGGTAGCAAAAAAGCTACATCCTCAGTTAACAACCATATAGGAGGATTCATTTGAAATTTAAAGAACTAGAATTATCACCAGAATTGTTGAAATCAGTCGAACGCGCTGGTTTTGAAGAAGCAACACCTATCCAAGCAGAAACGATTCCGCTAGCATTAGCTGGAAAAGACGTTATTGGACAAGCACAGACAGGTACAGGGAAAACAGCTGCATTTGGATTACCAATGTTAGAAAAAATCGATCCAGATCGTCACGAATTACAAGGTCTGGTTATCGCACCAACACGTGAATTAGCTATCCAAACACAAGAAGAACTATATCGTTTAGGGCGCGACAAAAAAGTGCGTGTACAAGCTGTCTATGGTGGAGCAGATATTGGCCGTCAGATCCGTGGCTTGAAAGATCGTCCACATATCGTTGTGGGTACACCAGGACGTATGCTTGACCACATCAACCGCCATACATTGAAGCTTGGAACTGTTCAAACATTAGTCTTGGATGAAGCAGATGAAATGTTGAATATGGGCTTCTTGGAAGATATCGAAAAAATCATTTCTCAAGTTCCTGAGCAAAGACAAACATTACTTTTCTCAGCAACAATGCCGCCAGCCATCAAGAATATCGGCGTTAAATTCATGAAAAGTCCACATCATGTGAAGATCAAAGCGAAAGAAATGACAGCTGACTTGATCGATCAATACTATGTCCGCGCAAAAGAATACGAAAAATTTGATATCATGACTCGCTTGTTTGATGTTCAAACACCGGAACTAACAATCGTCTTCGGACGTACAAAACGCCGCGTAGATGAATTGGCACGCGGATTAGAAGCACGTGGTTATCGTGCAGAAGGAATCCATGGCGATTTGTCTCAACAAAAACGGATGAGCGTATTGCGTTCATTCAAGAACGGTCATTTAGATATCCTTGTAGCGACAGACGTTGCCGCACGTGGATTAGATATCTCAGGTGTCACTCATGTGTACAACTATGATATCCCTCAAGATCCAGAAAGCTACGTTCACCGTATCGGACGTACAGGTCGTGCCGGAAAAGGCGGTATGTCTGTGACTTTCGTTACACCAAATGAAATGGACTACTTGCATGTGATCGAAAACTTGACGAAAAAACGGATGACGACTTTACGTCCGCCAACTGAAAAAGAAGCATTCAAAGGTCAATTAGGTGCTGCAGTTGAACAAATCGAAACAAAACTTGCAGAAAACGGTCTAGATAAATACCTGCAAACAGCAGATAAATTATTAGAAGAATATTCTGCACAAGATTTGGTTGCATTACTGCTGAAAACGACAGCAAAAGATCCAGCTGATGCAGTACCAGTGAAGATCACACCCGAACGTCCATTGCCAATGCAGAAAAAAGGATACAACAAAAATGGCAAACGTGGCGGCGGAAACAACCGTAATCGTCGTGACGGCGGGAATTATCGTGGAAACAAATCAAAAGGCGGATATAGCAAAAATAATAACAGCCAAAAAGATGGCGGTAAACGTCACAATGATAAAAAACGCGGATTTGTGATCCGTTCAAATAACGATTAAACCTAAAATGAAAGTTTCTCTGTTTTAAGAGAAACTTTCATTTTTGTTATTTGTGGACTTATTTGTGGCAAAATGGTTATAATTTGGTAGAATGAGAGTGTTCTAAATTTATTGAAAAGAGAAAAGCATATGATAAAAGGAATTGGGATCGATGCAGTCGAATTGTCTAGGATCACTCGGCTGATCGAAGAAAAACCAAAATTCATTGCACGAATCTTGACCTCTGAAGAAACGAAACTGTTCCAGTCCTTGCCTTTTCATCGCCAAGTAGAATTTTTAGGCGGGCGTTACGCCTGTAAAGAAGCTTTCTCTAAAGCTTGGGGAACGGGGATCGGGAAAGTTACCTTTCAAGATATCGAGATTTTAAAAAATGAAAACGGTCAGCCCGTTGTTACGCGTTCCCCTCATGAAGGCAATGTATGGGTCAGTATTACTCACACAAATGAAACAGCTTTTGCACAAATTATTTTGGAAGACTAGAAAGAAGGAAAAATGATGGTTGTCGCTTGGCACCGCCCAACGAAAGCAGTGATACATAAAAAAGCTATAACTGAAAATGTAGCAAATGAAGTGGCAAGACTTCCGCAAGGGAAAGAATTGTTTGCAGTAGTAAAAGCAAACGGATACGGTCATGGAGCTGTAGAGACAGCTGAAGCAGCAGTTGCTGGTGGAGCTTCGGGCTTTTGTGTTTCAAATTTAGATGAAGGAGTCGAGTTGAGAGAAGCTGGATTTACTCAGCCCATCCTTATCTTGAACATGGTTCCTTACGACGCACTGGCTTTAGCTGTTGCTCATGATTTGTCAGTAACTGCAGGTACCCGGGAATGGTTGCAGGCAGCAGCTGCTATTTTAGAGGAAAGTAAGCTAGAGATGCCTCTTTCGATCCATTTAAAAGCAGATACTGGGATGGGGCGTATCGGTTTTTGTACACCTGAAGAAGTAAAAGAGGCAGCTGCATTCATCAGAGAAAGTCGTGTATTAGAATGGGAAGGATTATTTACCCATTTTTCTACAGCAGATCAAGCAGACGATACGTATTGGAATCTGCAAAAGGAACGCTTTATGGAAGTGCTAAAAAAACTTTCTGAACTTCCTCGATATGTACATGTCAGTAACAGTGCAACGGCTTTATGGCATGATGAAACAATCGGCAATATGATTCGTTATGGAGTAGCAATGTACGGACTGAACCCATCTGGGCATGCACTACCGGAAGTTTATCCGTTACAGCCAGCGCTTGAACTGGTTTCTGAATTGATCCAAGTCAAAAAACTCCCAGCAGGTGAAGGAATCGGCTACGGGGAAACATATATCACTCCTGAAGCAGAATGGATCGGAACGATACCGATCGGTTATGCAGATGGCTGGCTACGAAAGATGCAAGGTTTTTCTTTATTGGTAGAAGGAAACTATTGTGAAACGATTGGACGTGTATGTATGGATCAACTGATGATCCGATTGCCTCAAGAATTTCCGGTCGGAACAAAAGTGACGCTTATCGGCAAAAATGCAGACAAAGAAATCACTATGCAAGATGTAGCAGATCAATTAGGTACGATCCACTATGAAGTGGCATGCGGATTAGGACAGCGGATACCAAGAGAATATCAAGAATAAGGAGGATCCTATGGTAAAAAGAGGAGATATTTATTTTGCTGATCTTTCTCCAGTCGTGGGATCGGAGCAAGGCGGAACACGTCCAGTTTTGGTTATTCAAAATAATCTAGGTAACCATTTCAGCCCGACGATCATTGTTGCGGCTATAACGGCAAAAATGGCTAAGCCTAAGCTTCCGACTCACATTGGGATCAAAGCTACTGGAACAGGAATAGAAAGAGACTCCGTTATCCTGTTGGAGCAGATCAGAACGATCGATAAATCAAGATTGAAAGAAAAAGTCTGCCATTTGGATCGTCCAATTATGGCAGAAGTTGACCGAGCATTAAAAATTAGTGTGGGCATTGAGGCACTCACTCCTGTTACTAAATAAGTATAGCGAAGTAACCATGCAGCCTTTACATATAAAAAAAGGACCAACTGTGCGTAAAAAAAGATACGTCCGCTTCTAGTACCAGCATTTCTGCTAGAAGAAGCGAACGTATCTTTTTTGATGATCCAAGGAGTGGTCCATGCGCCCTCCTCCTTTACAGCCAGACTTGGACTACCAGCTGGCTTTTTTTACTCCTGGAATCAAACCTTTATGTGCTAACTCACGGAATTTTATACGGGACATCCCGAATTTACGCATGTATCCGCGAGGTCGTCCATCGATTAGATCGCGATTTTTCAACCGTTCTGGACGAGCATCTAAAGGAAGTTTACGCAAGCCTTCATAATCTTTTTGCGCTTTTAATTCCTGACGTAAAGCAGCATAGCGTTCAATCGTTTCTTGCTGTTTTTTTGCTTTGGCAATCTTTGATTTTTTAGCCATCAACAAATTCCTCCAATTTTTTTATTAGCGTAAATCGTAATCTTTACGCTTTTAGATGAATAATTTAACACGATACGCGAAAAAAAACAACTATTTTGTTTTGGATCATGTTCCAAACCGAAAAGACATTTTTTTTGTCAAAATAAAGGCATGAACGTAAACTTAAAGAAAAAGGGAGATGGTAACCATGCGAAGATTTGCAATTAACGGTTACGGAGAAGCGCAAGATGTTTTTGAAGAAATCGATGCTCAACCCAGAGAAGTCGATTCCGGACATATTCGTGTAGAAATAAAAGCATTCAGCGTGAATCCGTATGATGTTGCCTTGCGTTCAGGAGAGATGAAAGAGATACGAACATTGAAATTCCCTTATGTACTAGGTAATGATGGCGCTGGTATCGTGACAGAGATTGGTTCAGATGTCACAACTGTTCATGTAGGTGATCGAGTAGCTGTCCATGCAGTCGGCGGGACTTACGGAGAAGAAGTCGTACTGCCATCAGCAAAAGCAGTAAAAATTCCAGATGAAATGAGTTGGGAAGAAGCAGCCGGAATGGTCACACCAGGGATTACGGCGTACAATCTAATCAATCATTTGACGGAAATTCAGCCGACAGATACAGTGATGGTTCTAGGTGCATCAGGTGCGGTCGGGTCTAGTCTGATCCAGCTTCTCCACGAAAAGGGCATCCAAGTCTTAACCAGTGCCTCTAGTAAAAACGAAGAAAAAGTAAGGAAACTAGGAGCTTCAGCATTTGCTGCTTATGATAAAACAGACCCAGGTATGCAATTTGCTGATCAAGCAGACCTTGTGATTGATGCCACGAAAGGAAGCATCAAAGGAGAAACCGGCATCCAGATCCTGAAACCAGGTGGGAGATATGTTGCATTAAATGACCTCCCAGACCTAGATTTGCGGCAAAAAAAGGAAGGCTTTTATGAATCATTTGTTCCAAGAAAGGAATATCAAGATGCAGAAGCCTTTGCTGGCATAATCAAAGCTTATCAAAAAGGTGCCTTTCATATTTTTATTTCAATGAATCTGTCTGCTTCCCTTGCACATGTCATCCAAGCACATCAGCAAGTTGAAGGGCATCCTCCTGCTGAGAAAATCATTTTGTCATTCGAAAAATAAGAAATATAGGAATAAAAAAGAAAAAAGCTGAAACATTTTTGTAGGGGCAAAGACCAAAAAAGTGTTTTAGCTTTTTTGCGTATACGTATAATAGATAAAAACTTTGGCATAAAATTATCTTTCCCTTTTATTTCATGATAAAGTAAAGGCTGTAATCCTTAATTATTTCTCAATATGTAAGAGATTACAATGAGACAATTGCCGTGATATGTCCAAAAATTCGACTTTTTTGAAAAAAGCCGATTGAAAAAAGTATGAAATACATGGTAAAGTAATTCAGCTGAAAAAAGAAGAAGGGGGAGAACTATGCAGTCAATCAAAAATACACTTCGTTTATATTTGCTTGACTGGAAACGGATTTTCAAAAACCCGATTGCTACACTTTTGATCATTGCGATCATGATCATCCCTTCGCTGTATGCGTGGTTTAACATTAAAGCACTATGGGATCCATATGGAAATACTGGAGAGCTGCCAATTGCTGTTTACAGTGCAGACAAGCCAGCAGAGTTTCAAGGTAAAGAAGTGGCCATTGGGGAGCAAGTCATCGAATCGCTTCATAAAAATAAACAATTAGGATGGCAATTCGTTGATTCAAAAGAACAATTAGAAGACGGAGTCCGTTCCGGAAAGTATTACGCAGGTATTTACCTGCCAAAGGATTTCTCAGAAGATCTGCTGAGTTTTACTAGTGGTGACATCAAGAAACCAAAAATCGAATATACGGTAAATGAAAAAATCAATGCGATTGCACCGAAAATCACCGATAAAGGAGCAAGTTCGATCCAATCGCAAATCACAAATGAATTTATCAAAACAGCCAGTTCGACTTTATTGAAAGTATTCAATGAAATAGGTTACGACATCGATACGAACCTAGTAAGTATCAATAAAGTCAAAGATATGATTTTATCAACAGATGAAAATCTGGACACGATCGACGGCTACACAAAGCAAGTCCTCGAATTACAAAGTCAACTACCTGACATTAAAGAAAAACTGAATAAAGCAAATGAATTCGTGGATTACATCCCTAAAGTAGATGAGATGGGCGAAAAAGTCGTTGCATTGAATGACAAAATGCCTGAGTTGAAAGACCAAGCAAAAATCATCCTTGATTTGCAAGAAAAAATCCCAGAGATCCAAAATGCCGGTAAACAACTAGCAGAGATCGACGGTGATTTTGCTTCGATCCAAGAGACAATGAATCAAGGAATTGACGAAGCAAAACAAGGCTTGACGATCATCCAACAAGTACAAGATATCTTGCCAGATGTGAAAAATTTAGAAAACCAGGCAAGTGATCTAGCAAACCAAACAAAATCAGGTGCCTCTCAGCTGAAAGATGCGATACCAAGCATCACAAACAGTGTAGATGTTACATTGAAGTCAATTGGACAAGTGGCAACAACGACGGGTTCGCTAGCTGAGACGATCAATGCAGCTGTCCAAGATAACCAACTAAGTGAAAAAGAAAAAGAAGATATCGGGAATGTATTAAACAGTTTTATCAACAGTATTCCTCAACAACAAAATGCAATCGATAAACTGGTCGAGTTCCTGACTAAATTGCAAACAAGTGCTGGAAATACGAAATTGCAGCCAGTTATTGATCAGCTAAATCAATTGAAACCCTTGCTAGGCGATTTGCAAAGTCGTCTCACTGATTTGAACACAGCTGTTCAAGAAGGGAACACGGATAGAGTTACTGATTTATTAAAACAAGTACAAACTGCTGCTGAAAATGTTAATGGTATCGTTACTGGTATCAAGACGGATCAAGTCAGCTCTACCGTCACTTCTCTACTAGACCAAGTCATCGATACGATTGGGACTGCACAAGGCGCACTGAGCAAAGCGGACCAGATCGACTTTGATTCGCTTCTCAGCTCAACGAAAGCAACTGTAACAAATGCAGTGGCAATCTTAGAAAAATATCAAAAAGAAATGCCTGCAATTGGACAAGAAATCCACGATGCCAATACAATGTTGAATGGCAATATGGAGACCATCGTCAATGGCATCAATGAAGGGGCAGACCTATACAACAATGAATTACCGATCCTTCAGCAAAAATTAGGGTTGGCCGCTGATTTTATCCAAAATGATTGGCCCGCACTAAAAAATGAAATCACCGGTACATTGACAACAGTAAATGAAAAAATGCCAGAAGTCGAAACAGCTGTGAACGCTGCTGCGGACTTGATCAACAATGACTGGCCAAATATCAAAGCTGGTATCCAAAAAGCAGCAGATGCGATCCGAAAAGGCGAACAGGAAGTCGATCTAGGCGAAGTCATCAAATTATTGAAACTAGATGCAACAAAAGAAAGTGACTTCTTTACACAACCTGTTGAGCTGCAAACCAATGCGCTCTATCCAATCGCAAATAACGGTTCAGCTAGCACCCCATTTTATACTGCACTATGTCTGTGGGTCGGCGCTGTTCTTCTTTCAAGTGTTGCTACGACAGAATACTATTTAGGAAAGAAAGACCGAAACAATTTTACGAAACGAGAACAATTCGTTGCTCGTATGCTGACATTCTTGACAATGGCAATCGCGCAAAGCTTGATTGTTACATTAGGAAATATTTTCTTACTAGGAGTAGATGTCCAAAATCCAGTCTACAGCGTGTCATTTGCTGTCTTGATCGCCTTAGCGTTCATGATGATCGTTTACGTCTTGGCTGCATTATTCGATAATGTCGGTAAAGGGATCGCTATCATCATTTTAGTACTGTCGATCTCTGGTGGAGGCGGGAACTATCCGATCCAAGTCTCAGGAAAATTCTTCCAAATGATCAATCCGTTCTTGCCATTTACGCATGCGGTAAACTTGTTGCGAGAATCTGCAGGAGGCATTTACTGGCCAAATGCTACGAATGCAATCTGGATCATGGTCGGTTTGTTTGTTGTCTTTGGAGTCGTAGGAACGGCAGTCTATCCGTTCATCGAAGAAAAAATGACGAAATTCAAAGAAGCGGCGCGCGAGAGCCATATTTTTCATTAAAAAAAGAGGTTGTGAGATCAGCGTTTTGAGCTAATACCGAGGGTCAGCTGATGGAACACCGTGTACCAAGAGGTTGTGAAAAAGCTGTTCTGCATAAAGTAATAAGAATGACCAAACAAAAACAGCTTCACATTTCTCTTTCAAAAGTTAAGATATAAAAAAGGATAGAACCTGATTTTCTAAGTCAAGTTCTATCCTTTTATTATAGAATTCAAAGAAAAAGCCCATAAAAAAATGTTAGATTTTTGCTGTATTAAAGCGTTTGAAAAAGCGCTTGATATTTTTCTGTTTTTTTCCAATTATTTTCTTAAAGTTTATTGACTTTTAAGGTCAGTGAGCGTACTATAACATCTTGTTTACTATAAATTTTCGACTATAATACTTGAAGTAAAATTGCGTGTAAAGGAGTTTAAAAATTGGATTACTTAAAAAGGTTGTTAGTAGGTAAGCCTTTAAAATCTGCTGAAAATGATGAGCACAAATTAACCCGTTTTGCTGCTTTGGCATTATTGTCGTCTGATGCGTTATCATCTATTGCATATGGTACGGAACAAATCGTTGTCGTTTTAGTCGCTTTGTCTGCTGCAGCTATCTGGTATTCGCTGCCCATTGCCGCTTTTGTTATTATTTTATTGATTTCCTTAACGCTATCATATCGTCAAATCATCCATGCTTATCCTCATGGCGGTGGAGCTTATGTCGTCAGCAGTGAGAATCTTGGGAAGAATGCGGGCTTGATTTCCGGTGGCTCTTTATTGATCGACTACATGTTGACGGTAGCAGTATCTGTCTCAGCAGGTGCTGAAGCAATCACATCAGCGGTGCCAGCGTTATACGGGCATCAAGTTGCTATTTCTGTGACAATCGTTTTACTACTGATGATGCTGAATCTTCGTGGTCTGAGAGAATCTGCATCGTTCCTGTTATTTCCGGTGTACACATTTATCCTTGTGATCTCGTTGCTAATCGTTGTTGGGTTATATAATATCGTGACAGGTGCTGTGCCATTGCAAGCTACTGCGCTTCCAGGAGCGGCTGTTCCGGGGGTTTCTATCGCCTTGATTTTACGAGCATTTTCTTCTGGTTCCTCCTCTTTGACTGGGGTGGAGGCGATTAGTAATGCCGTACCATTCTTCAAAAAGCCAAGAGCCAAAAATGCCGCTGCCACATTGACGATGATGGCCTTGATCTTAGGTTTCTTCTTCGTTGGGATCACATTTATCAACTATTGGTATGGAATCGTTCCGGAAAAAGAAGTCACTGTTTTGTCTCAAATCGGTAAAGCCGTCTTTGGACATGGTATTTTGTATTACGTCCTTCAATTTGCTACAGCACTGATTTTAGCCGTTGCTGCCAATACTGGTTTTTCTGCTTTTCCAGTTCTTGCATACAATCTGGCAAAAGATAAATTCATGCCTCACATGTATCAAGATCGTGGGGATCGACTAGGCTATTCCAATGGGATTATCACTCTAGCGCTAGGTTCGATCGTGTTGCTGTTTATTTTCCATGGCTCAACAGAACGCTTGATTCCGTTATACTCTATCGGCGTGTTCATTCCATTTGCTTTATCTCAAACAGGGATGGTCGTCAAATGGAAAAAAGAAGGAAAAAGATGGTTAAGCAAATCGATTGCCAATATTACAGGTGCGTTCATCTCATATGCAATCATTGCGATTTTGTTCGTCTATCGGTTAGGAGATATTTGGCCTTTCTTCATCATCATGCCAATCGTTATGTTCATTTTTTATAAGATCCATGATCATTATAAAAAAGTGGCAGAACAGCTTCGTTTAGAAAATGATGCAAAACTACATGATTATGACGGAAATACCGTTCTTGTATTAGTTGGGAATGTGACACGGGTGAATATCGGTGCGTTGAATTACGCGCGTTCGATCGGTGATTATGTCGTTGCAATGCATGTTTCGCTAGACGAAGATGTCGAAAAAGAAAAAGAAATCGAATCAGAATTTAAAAAGCATTTCCCAGATGTCCGTTTTTCAATCGTCCACTCTTCTTATCGCTCGATTGAAAATCCAATTATCCGTTATGTAGATATCGTAAGTAAAAATGCAGCGAAACAAAACTATACAACTACTGTGCTGATTCCTCAATTTGTACCAAACAGACGTTGGCAGAATATTCTTCATAACCAAACAAGTTTGCGGTTAAGATTGCGGTTGTCTTGGCGTGAAAATATCGTTGTCAGCACCTATAGCTACCATTTGAAGAAATAAGCCAAGTTTTAAAATCAAAAACAGACCCTCTAGCTCTTAATTGAAGCTAGAGGGTCTGTTTCGTCTTATTCTCAGCTAAAGGTGCCCTCTATAAGCCATTAAAGATGGGAACAGCGTATGAAATGTTATTATTCTTCTTATTTAGCTGTAAAACATTTTGATTTTGATGTCTTGATCATAATTTCCGAATCCTTTGCCAAATAATGTACAGCCTCCTATATTTTCAGCTTCTTCCTTTACCTCGACTCTTAAGTGCCATGTGTCTTCATAAGTAGGAATATCCTTGATCGTGACATCTGACAATGGTTCGCCTTCCATATAAGTTCCATGTTCCATGATTCGAATCGTCTTCAACAACCCGTATTGATTTAAGTTGTCTGGATACCAATCTGGCGTATACTTGCCTCGAATATCTGCAAAATCTCCGGGGCTTGTCCAGGTGCCCAATGTGATACCGTTTAAGCTAAAGGTAATGTCAGACGGCCAATTATTATTAGAAAAAGGAAATTCAGAAGAAATCTCCATGGAAATCTCCATCATCTCTAGTTTCTCATTTGGAGAAAGGAAATTGGGTGACTGGTATTCAACAAAGCCTTTCGTGAACCAGAGAATCCGACCATCCATTCGATTCGGGTCCATAAAAAATTTAGGTTCATCTACTGGACCGATAAAACCAGAGAGTGTCGCTAATCCACAAGTTGGTTCAACAAAATAATTTGTATAATGACCGATCGGAATCGAAGTTTCTCTAGTATCAAAGGCATTAAATATTTTCTCAGGAAAGTTAATATCAATATGATCCACTCTCAAACTGGAAATCTTTTTTTGCCCCACACGTTCCGTTTTGATGATTTTGGCTTCCTCTAATTTTTTGATGTGCACCGTAATAATCGCACTGCTTAAACCTAATTCTTGTGCCAACTCTTTGACATTCATCTTGTTTTTAGCCAGCAATTGAATAATTTTGATTCGCACGTTACTGGCAAGTGCCTCATAGACAGGTAATGCTTCTTGATTGATTTCTAATTGCATCGTGTCGCCTCCGTTTAAACTGTTTGATTTACTTGAATGTTAATACATTTGCTAATTTGTGTAAATAGCATTGTTTATTTCGTTTATTGATTAATATATTTATTAATTAAAGTAGCAATTATTCTAGTAAAATTAATTAAAATGTTGTTGACAGCGGTTACAAATAAAGTTATGATTTATTTGTAAATAGAAAACATTTGCAAATTTTGGTAATAAGTAATGAAATTATATACGAATTGATAGTAAATAGTGATGAGGAGGATAGGAGTGTTCGGCTAGGTCATAATTCAATTTCAATGAAAGAGGGAAGAACATGAAGAAGAAACTTATTATTATTGGTGCATTGGTTGCAGTAGTCGCAATTGCTTTTGCCGGTTTTAAACGTTACCAGTCTTCAGAAAAAGAAAAATACACAATAAATTTTTGGTCTCCTCTTACGGGGGATGATGGTGCTTATATGGACAAGATTGTAGATGAATTTAATGAACAGTCTGGATCAGATTACAAAATTAATCACGTCATCACATCTGATATGTATACAAAATTAAGTACAGTCGTTAGCTCTAAAAATGGTATTCCTGATTTAACATTAATGCATTCCTACAAAGTAGAGGAATTTGTTAATTCGAATATTCTCGATACGGTTGAACCTTTGGTTTCGCATCAACCAGAGCTACAAAAAGGCAATTATTTAGATACTGCTTGGAATGCAGGAACAATTGGAGGCACTCAGTATACAATTCCGTTAGATATCCATGCGAGTGCAATGTACTATAATCAGGACCTTTTAGAGAAATATGATGTTACCTCTTGGTTAGACGATAATATTGTTACTTTTGATGAAATGATGTCATTAGCAGGGAAAATGGACGAAGGCGATTATGTTGTTAACAATGCCTTACTTTCCTGGGTTATTTTGGCTCAGATCCGTAATTTAGGAGGAGCTATTTCTGATGAGGCTGGCAATCCGACCGTTAATACTCCGGAAATGAAAGAAGCATTGGAAAGAATTAAAGCACTAACCGATGCTGGGTTAATGACTCCTTATGGCGAAGACGGTTATCTGATGTTCCAAGGTGGAAATGTTCTATTGTCCACAGATGGTACTTGGACTTCAACCGCGCATGATGCTGTTGAAGGGCTGAATTGGGGTGTCACAAACATTTATTCAACATCTGATGATATTGTAACAAATCGGGCTGCTTCCCATATGTTTGGTATGTTGAAGAGTGAGTCTAGAACAGATGAGAAAGAAGAGGTCATCGCGCAATTCTTAGAATTCGTTCGTACGAATTCGATTGAATGGGCAAAAGCGGGACAAATTATCGCTAGTAAAGACATTTTAGAAAGTGATGATTATCAACAATATCCTCAATCCTTCTTTACTTCAACTTCAGAGGAAGAAGATACACTTTATATCTTTGACTATGTTTATTTCTCCTATGTATTAGAGGCATTAGACGTCTATTGCACAGATATTGCATACGGTGAATTAGACTTGGATGAAGGTTTAGCAACGATGCAACAATATGTAGAAGATAAGATTGCGGAAGTAGCTAAATAATTGAAAGGGGATAATTTTATCCTCTTTCTGATTTTTGGAAGGGAATGAAAGGAATGAAAAAAAAGAGCATTAACTGGGCTTCAATTGCATTCATTGGACCGCATATGGTTCTCTTTATTATTTTTGTATGCATTCCAACAGTCTATGGGATTTATGCTTCATTTACTCAATGGAATTTGGTTTCTGATCCTGTTTGGGTCGGCCTAAACAACTATAAGACATTGTTATTTGATAGTTCGTCCACTTTCTATACTCAATTTTGGAATGGTTTGAAAAATACCTTTATTTTTGTCTTGATCATGGTACCACTACAGATCATTATTCCTTTGATGATTGCAGCGGCACTGCAACATAAAAAAGTGAAGCTGAAAGGACTTTTTCAAGCGGTTCTATATATTCCTGGTCTTATCTCTGTATCAGCTGGTTCTTTGATATGGTCACTGATTTTCCACTCTCGATTAGGTGCCGTAAATAATATTTTTGGATTTGATTTCTCTTGGGCATCGCGACAACCTTATGCGTGGATCTTGATTTTCGCTGTCAGCATTTGGGGAGCGATTGGTGGTAACATGATCATCTATCGCTCAGCTTTAGCGGGTGTCAATGAAGACCTTTATGAAGCCGCAGAGATCGACGGAGCTGGATCGTTCCAAAAATTCTTGAACGTGACCTTGCCGTCTATTCGGTTTCCACTTTTATATACAATCGTGATGACAACTGCTGGGGCATTTAACGTCTTTGCACAGCCTTTGATGATGACTGGTGGAGGACCCAATCAAAGCACGACTGTATTGATGATGTATATCCGTTCACTGGCTTTTAGTCAAGGGGAATCAATTGCAGGGATGGCTTCGGCTATGGCAGTCATATTAGGATTGATCATTATGTGTGTGTCCGTATTTCAATATTTTCTTTTAGATAGAAGCAATACTTAAGGGGGTAAAAAATGAATACACAAAAGAAACATATACCTAGTATGATCATCGCATATTTGTTTCTGATCGTTTTATGTATCATCTGGGTTATTCCATTGATTTTTAGCTTCGCCACTTCTTTTCGTTCTCAGACCGAAATCGTCTCCACTGGGTTTCGCTTGTTACCCGTAAATTGGATATTAGATAACTATATAGCGATTTTAACCAATACCTCTACTGCGCCTATCATGCAGTGGTTATGGAATTCACTGTTTATCGCAGTCACTCACACTGTCTTAGTTGTGATCGTTGTTTCAGTGACAGCTTATGGTTATGGCAGAACGCGCTTTAAATATCGTGATCGAATCTTTTATCTTTTGATGGGGATCTCGATGTTTCCCGGTGTTGTGAATTTGATTCCTTCCTATAAAATCATCGAAACATTTGGTTGGGTCAATTCATCTCTTGCCATGATTGTTCCAGGACTGGCTGGAATGGGGAATATTTTTCTTGTCAGACAATTTATGAAGGGAATTCCTCTTGAGTTTGATGAATCGGCGCGAATGGACGGTGCAGATGAGTTTACAATTTTTTCAGAGATTATCGTTCCGTTGATCAAACCTGTTCTGATCGTTGCCGGACTCTTTTCTTTCACTGGCTCTTGGAATGATTTCTTATGGCCAGTAATCGTGTACACAGACGTTAGTAAGATGCCAATTACGGCTGGGCTGCTTTTATTACAAGACATTTATGGGAATTATCGGATGATTGGCCAGTTAATGGGATCAGCATTGATTGCCATTATTCCCACAGTACTGCTGTTTTTATTTGCCCAAAAATATTTCATTGAATCTATGAACTTAAATGCAGGAATAAAAGGATAGTGAAGATCATGAATCGAAAACTGGAAAGAAACTTACTACGTGCCAGTGCGGTCTGGGATGTCTGTATTGGTCTCGTAACGATGTTTGGGTATTATCCTTGGTTTGAAGAACAAGGGATCGCAGCGTTTCAAAATCAAAATCAGTATGAATATTTACAATCAAGTCTTATAGGTATGATCTCAAAAGTAGTGTTGATCGTTGCATTAGCAACGATTTTGATGGGCGTTATCAGTTGGATCAACGCGAAGAATATGCGAGACAAACAAATAAACAAAGGAACGATACGTTGGATGATCGCCTGTGTCATCATCCATTTGATCATCTATGATGTGATTGGTGTCGTCCTCTATTTACTAGCTACGACGATGTATATGTCTAAAAATAAAGCAATAAAAATACTAAAAACGGAAAATGGAATTTTTTAAGAAGGTGTAGAAGTTATGGCAGAAAATTATTTGGAACCGATTGTATTAGAACGAGCAGACCCATGGATATACAAGCATACCGATGGATATTATTACTTCACTGGATCAAAACCAGGGTATCAGGAAATCGAATTAAGACGTGCGAAAACCTTGAAAGGACTGGCTGACGGTGAAGTAAAAGTCATCTGGACGGCTCATGCCGAAGGCTCAATGAGTGAGCTGATCTGGGCACCAGAGATTCATTTTATTCAGGGAAAATGGTACATCTATTTTGCTGCTGCAGATCATGGAGAAGTCAGAAATGATCAGCATCATCATCGGATGTTTGCAATCGAAAATGCGAAAGAAAATCCCTTTGAAGGAGAGTGGGTGGAAAAAGGACAAATCAAGACGCAATTTGAGAGTTTCAGTTTAGATGCTACGGTATTTGAACATAGGAACCGATTGTATTATGTCTGGGCACAAGTAGATCCAAATATTCCAGGCAATTCCAATCTTTATTTATCAGAGATGGAAAATCCTTGGACATTGAAAGGAAAGCAGATTCTTCTGAGTATCCCTTATTATGAATGGGAAAAAATCGGCTTCAAAGTAAACGAAGCACCCGCCGCTTTGATTAGAAATGGAAAAGTGTTTATCACTTATTCAGCAAGTGCGACGGATGAAAACTATGCGATGGGGCTTTTATGGGCAGATGAAGAGAGCGATTTGTTGAATGGCTACTCGTGGAACAAATTAAAAGAACCAGTGTTTTCAAGTTCTGAGCGTAATTCTCTTTATGGTCCTGGTCATAATTCATTTACAATTGATGAGGAAGGAAAGCAAGATATTTTAGTTTATCACGCTCGACCAGAAAAAAATGATTATAGTGATCCATTGGAAAATCCAAACAGACATGCGTATGTTCAGCCATTTACGTGGCATAAAAATGGACTGCCTAATTTTGGCGAACCTGGTGTAATCAAAGCTTAAGAAAAAGAGAGGAAAAAAATGACTACAAAAATAAATATGATCAGTAGGATGATACCTGTTTTTTTGACCAGTTTTTTTCTTATGGGATGTCAAACAGGGGAAGCTGCCGAGCAGCTTATACAAAAGGAGTGGGAAACAACATCTAAGGAACGGGTATCGATCCATGACCCTTCAATTACAACTATCCATGAGGAAAATCAAGAATTATTCTATGTATTTGGTTCACATCTTGCTCAAGCAAAAACATCAGACTTACGAACGTGGGAAGTTCCTTTTTCTCACGAATATGAATCAATGGAAGACAATATTATTTATGGAAATACCAAAGAAAATCTAGCTGAAACATTTAAATGGGCAGGATATGATGATGCTGATTCAAAAGGCGGCTATAGTCTTTGGGCGCCAGATGTGATCTGGAATGCTGATTATGAATGGTCAAATGGAGACAAAGGAGCGTACATGCTTTACTACTCAGCTAGTTCTACTTGGCGGCGTTCAGCGATTGGATTAGCTGTAGCAAAAACAATTGAAGGACCATACAGCTATTCTGACACAGTTATTTATTCTGGATTTACAGAAAAAGATTCAACGAATGGTAGTGACCGTAATACAAACTATCAAAATACTCATTTGGCAAAACTGATCAAAGATGGAAAAATAAGTGGTTTTAGTGAAAACTGGTCTATCGAAGCCGGTCTTACCTATAACACCGATTATGCGCCAAATGCCATTGATCCCGCTTTGTTTTATGATGAAGAAGGGAAACTATGGATGACCTATGGTTCTTGGTCCGGCGGTATCTTTTTATTGGAAGTTGATCCAGCCACTGGAAAACCAATGTATCCTGGTGAAGATAGCACTACAGAAGATGGGCGCATCATTGATCGCTATTTTGGGATTAAACTCTCAGGTGGCTATCATCAATCAGGAGAAGGTCCCTACATTGTTTATGATGAGAAAACCGATTATTATTACCTATTCGTCACTTACGGTGGTTTAGCAGCAAAAGGTGGTTACAATATGCGACTATTTCGCGCTGAAAAACCAGAAGGACCTTACCTTGATGCCCAAGGAAATAGCCCAATCTTGGATAAAGGTGAACAAAATGTGAATTATGGTATCAAATTGATTGGGAACTATCAATTCTCGTTTCAACAAATGGGGTATCGAGCAGCGGGACACAATTCGGCGATCATCGATGAGAATGGTCAGTGGTCCTTGGTGTATCATACGCGCTTTAACAATGGAACCGAAGCCCATGAAGTGCGGGTCAACAGAATGTATATGAATGAGGAGGGATGGCCAGTTCCAGCACCCTATGAGTATCGAGGCAATGAACAAGTAGCAGATGCTTTGACAGAAGATGAAATTATCGGGCGCTATGAAATCATTAACCATGGCACCGACAATGGAACGACCATGCTAAAAACGCAGATGATCGAGTTTCAAAAAGATGGAAACGTTACTGGAGACTTGACCGGAACTTGGACGTACGATGCGGGATACTTGGTGTTGACTTTTGAAGAAACTACCTTCAAAGGAATCTTATTAACTCAGGAAATAACAGAATTCGAGCAGCAAAAGTTAACGTTTTCAACGATTGGCGATAATAATGAGTCCATTTGGGGAATCAAAGAATAGGAGTAGGAAAATGACAATCAAAATTCTACACACAAAATCAGGAACAACGATCAGCAAATATATCTACGGTCATTTTGCAGAGCATCTAGGCCGTTGTATCTATGAAGGATTATACGTTGGAGAAGATTCGCCGATCCCAAATAAAAATGGGATGCGGATCGATGTGGTTGAAGCACTGAAAAACATTCAAATCCCTGTGCTGCGTTGGCCAGGCGGCTGCTTCGCCGATGAATATCATTGGAAAGACGGGATTGGTCCTAAAGAAAACCGCAAAACGATGGTCAACACTCACTGGGGCGGCGTGACTGAAAACAATCATTTCGGGACCCATGAATTTTTTGAATTGATCAAGCAGCTGCAATGTGACGCGTATGTCAACGGCAATGTCGGCAGCGGAACGGTGCAAGAAATGTCAGAATGGGTGGAATACATCACGATGGATGGCATTTCTCCGATGGCTGATCTTCGCAGAGAAAATGGCCATGAAGAAGCGTGGGAAATGAAATTTTTTGGCGTAGGAAACGAAAACTGGGGTTGTGGCGGCAATATGCGGCCAGAGTACTATGCGGATCTGTATCGCCGCTATCAAACCTATGTCCGCCAATACGGTGACAAAAAAATCTACAAAGTCGCTGGCGGAGCGAATGTCGCAGACTATCATTGGACAGAAACGCTGATGAAAAACGCCCATTGGTTGATGGACGGCCTAAGCTTGCACTACTACGTTCATCCGCAAGGCTGGGAAGAAAAAGGTAGCGCCTTGGAATTTGATGAGGCAGAGTGGCAAGTGACCTGTGAAAAAGCAGCCTACATGGATGAATTATTGACCCGCCACAGCGCTATCATGGACCAGTATGACCCAGAAAAGCGTGTCGGAATCATTGTTGATGAATGGGGCACTTGGTTCTCAGCAGAACCTGGAACGAATCCAGGCTTCTTATACCAACAAAATACGATCCGTGATGCCATGGTCGCAGCGATCACCTTGAATATTTTCCATAAACATGCCAAGCGAGTGCATATGGCAAATATCGCACAAACCGTCAACGTCCTGCAAGCGATGATTTTGACAGATGGCGAACAAATGGTGAAAACCCCAAGCTATCATGTATTTGATTTGTACAAAGTCCATCAAGATGCTGAAACCATTGATAGCCATGGAACCAGCAGCGATACCATTACGTATACGATTTCGAAAAAAGAGGATACGATCCATCTATCGGTTTGTAATTTTGCTACCCAAGGCACGGAAGAATTATCCTTCTCCCTTGAAACAGCGATCAATAAAGTGAAAGAAGCTCGTTATATCGTGGGAGACAAAATGAACGCACACAATGATTTTGATCATCCTGAAGATGTGGTGATCCAAGACTTCACCGCTTACGATGTTGAAGAGAACAAAGTCAGTTTGCGTGTGCCAGCAATGAGTGTTCTAACGATCTCATTGACAGTCTGATCCCATGACTTGTAAAGGATGCGAAGTGAAAGATGTTGCTGTAGCAGCACAGGAAGACATTGAATCCTTGATTGCAGAACAACTTTCTTTAGAAAGAGACTTGGCTTTGCCGGAGATCGTCAGTAGGAGAATCGCTGTTTGTGAGACCTGTCCACTGCGATTGAATCATACCTGTACCAAATGTGGCTGTTTTTATCGGTTTCGCGCAAACTTAGCTAAGAAAAACTGTCCTGCAGGAATGTGGGAACAAACAGGACAGCTCGTCAAGTAGCTGTCCTGTTTTTATAAAATAGTATAAATCAATTAGGAGATGAGGGAAAGACATGACAGCGATCAATGGGGTTCATGATCCTACGATTATTGAACATGAAGGCACCTTTTATTTATATTCAACGGACACACAACAGCCCAAAACGGCTGGTGTACCAATTCGTAGCTCAAAAGATTTGATCCATTGGCAACTTGAGAAACAGGCATTGTCAGAAATGCCTGAACCAGCAGTAAAATGGAGCAAAGCTCAAGGACTATGGGCACCGGAAGTTATTCGCTACAAGGACGAATTCCGTATGTATTATTCTGCTTCGACATTCGGCAGTACCACTTCTTTTATCGGCTTAGCTACAGCTTCAGATCCTTTGGGTCCTTGGGAAGATCAAGGAGAGGTTGTTAAAACCAATGCAACTCTTGCACAGCATAACGCGATCGATGCCAATATTGCTTTTGACCGCTCGGGTGAGCAGTGGTTTGTCTATGGTTCTTTCTTTGGCGGAATCTATATTGCTCCATTGAACAAAGAAACTGGAAAACTTCAAGAAAAGAGCTATGGCCAACGGATTGCTTTTCGTCCGAAAACAGTTGATACTGCTATTGAAGGACCATTTATTTATTATCACCCTGAAACCGATTATTATTATTTGTTTGTTTCTTTCGATTCCCTTAATGATTCGTACAATATCCGTGTCGCCCGAGCAAAAGAAATTACGGGGCCATATCTGGACTGGCATGGTACGGCCATGACGGATCAAGAAAAGACGCCAACCGAAGTAGGGACCAAACTGTTGGGCAGTTA
Source organism: Enterococcus sp. HMSC076E04 (assembly GCF_001814285.1). Taxonomy (NCBI): domain Bacteria; kingdom Bacillati; phylum Bacillota; class Bacilli; order Lactobacillales; family Enterococcaceae; genus Enterococcus; species Enterococcus sp. HMSC076E04. Next base: position 51,149 of record NZ_KV815575.1, read on the forward strand.
TCAGTTCTCAGAAGAACCAGTTGTATACGCTCCTGGTCATAATTCGATCTTTACGCAATCCAATAAGGAAAGTTTTGTTGTGCATCATGCACGGAGAAAACCATTTAGTGACCAATTCCATTTACAAATACGTAAACTATATTGGCTGGAATCAGGCTGGCCAGTGATCTCTGCTTCAATCTATCAAAGAAGTGTTTCACGAATGCCAGAGCAGGAAAATCTTTTAGGAAAGTGGGAAATCATCCAATTTGATTACGAATCTCAAATTATATCTTCTCAACAGCATGAAATAACAGAATTAAAAAAAGAAGGACGAAGTTACTTGTGGGAAGGAAATGAATTTGTCCCATATTATGAGTACATCGACCAAAAAGAAAGGTTGTTTTTCTCTGGAATCAATGATCAGGGCGTTGCGTTTCTTGGTCGAAAAGTGTGCGAAGAATAAAAAACAAGCAGCACAATGAGCAGATTGCATTGTGTTGCTTATAAACGTATACTGCTGCCCTTTTTACTAAATACTGCCTTTTAATAATCTGGCGCCATGAGTAGGAATCTCAGCCTCGTCAAGTGCCCATTTTTTGTTACCATAACTCAGTGCCATTTTTAATTGGTGATTCACAAACCCAACGGTCTAATCAAGTTTCAAATCGATAGTGAACATGAATGGCAGGAGACGAAAGAGGCAATCATTTTTGAGGCAGTAGAAGACTTGATGGCCAAAATCAGTTTTGCATAACCGTTACAAATCTTTCGTGCGTATCCTCAGATTTTATTCAAGATATCAATCAAGTCACACTGCAACGAGGAACCTTCGTGTATTGGTGTTGTTGCATAGACTCACAGGCTTTGGATTCGACCTTTGCTAAAGATGATACGTTGTTACCAATTACTTTACGTTTGGCTACCGCTAGTCGTAAAGGAGTAAGAAGTGAGCGTGGACAAAGATCCTCCCTAAAAAGGGGTCTTTTTCTCTATGTAAAAAAGAGGAAAAGTTTGCTGAATTTAAGTGCTTTATTGTATTTTTTTTGACGTACTTAATCAAGTACGCTATAATTATATCAGAAAAAGGAGGAGAGACAATGGCTAATACAACGATGAATCCTAGCACTGCTCGTAAAAATTTTTATCAGTTATTGAAAGAGGTAAATGAAAATCATACTGAAATCGAGATTATTAGTGATCGTAGTGGAAACAATGCTGTATTGATTGGGCTGGAAGACTGGAGAGCGATTCAAGAAACCCTTTTTCTTGAGCAAACAGGTACTTTAGATAAAGTACGAGACCGCGAAAAAGACGACAGTGGCTTTACGAATATCGATGATATTGATTGGGAAGCTCTTTGATGAGTAACTATACAGTCGCAATCAAAAACTCTGCGAAAGTGGATTTAAGAAAAATCAAGCAATCGAATTTAAAGAAACAATTTGAAGAAGTGATTCAGACATTGAAGGAAGATCCATATATGCCCACGCAGTCTTTTGAAAAGCTGAGACCTACACATGAAGGCAGATACTCACGCAGGCTGAATAGACAGCATCGAGTGGTTTACAAAGTTGATGAGGAAAATAAAGTTGTGGAAATTTATTCTGCCTGGACACATTATGAGTGAAGTGAGAAGAGCCAACCTTTTTAGATAGTTAACAAAGAGTCACCCCAAAAAGGAGACTCTTTTTTTGTTCTAAAACCAACATTCTTGGATTTATTGCATGATTTCTTTAATTTGTTCCTATATCTCCACCTTTGAAGGGTCATTGTTTGAGTTTAGGAATGTTGACGGGTTTATGTAAAACAAGGAGGAAGAAGTGTGACAAGGAAAATCAGTAAAATTGGCGCATCGTTGTTAGTGTTGGCAGTGGCAACGACCATCGATTATCGCCAAAGTGAAGCGAAGACAATTGGAAAAGTCGTTTATCGAGAAACAGCCAAAAGTATGTTGGAAAAAGCAATGGACAATCAACCGAAGTCGTCTTCTTGGTTCCCAGAGGATTCGTTGGCATAGTCTTTTGGAAAAGATACAGATACGAAATACAATACCAGTGTCGTTCCTTTAGCAGAGCGAGTATCCAAAGCGACATTGCCGAACATGAATGTCACTCAAACGAAGAAGTCAAAGTCGTGGCGATTTCGGCCATGAATAGCAGTATCAACGGCAATGCACCACGAGGGATCGATACCTTTGACGCCAATGTCTTTTCTTATTGGCAATACATCGATCAATTGGTTTATTGGGGCGGCTCTTCTGGCGAAGGGATCATCGTACCGCCAAGTCTAGTTGCGACGGATGCAGCCCATAAGAATCGTGTACCGGTTTTAGGAACCGCAAACCGCCCATGGCGAGAAGCTGGAATGGCTAGATATGTTTTTAGCCAAGGATGAGGATGGCAAGTTCCCGATTGTAGAAAAGATGATCGAAGTTACCAATACATATGGATTTGATGACTGGTTCATCAATCAAGAAACCGATACGGCAGTCACCAGTTTTGATGATGCAGCTGAAGGCATCGAACAATCGAAGACTGATGGAAAAGGCTTAAATGAAAGCCACGCCAAAGCGATGTAAGAATTGATGCCCAATTCAAAGAACAAGCAGACGAGTATTTAGAGATCATGTGGTATGAATTCCATGACGAGTGATGGAAAAATGGATTGGCAAAATGCCTTAGCGGATAAGAAAAAAACTTAGTCGGTGGATGCAGAGATGAACCCGTTGGCAGTATGAAGTTGGAGTATACGGAATGGACAAATAGCTAAGAAAAGCAATTCTTTGCCCATAAAGAGGGAGGAACCAGAGTGGAATATTGCCTTAAAAAATGACAGAACTAAAAAAGCTTTTGCGACCAACAAATGGTCGCAAAAGCTTTTGTTTTTTACAATAACATCAGCGTGATGTACGGCTGGCTGGATCTAGCCGTTTTTCCAAAATACCTAAAAGCCAGTCCGTGATGATCGCCATTAATGCAGTTGGCAATGCACCGGCTAAAATAATCGATGTGCCATCTGTTGCATTGGTTCCTCGGATAATGATATCTCCAAGACCACCAGCACCGACGAATGCACCGATCGCGGTTATCCCGATGGCAACAACTAACGCGTTTCTTATGCCTGCCATGATAACAGAAACAGAGAGTGGTAACTCTACCATGAATAGTCGTTGTCTAGCAGTCATCCCCATGCCTTTGCCGACATCAAGGATATTTTTGTCTACTTGGATCATCCCAGTGTACGTATTCTTGATAATGGGTAACAGGGAATATAAAAATACAGTAACAATCACGACATTGACTCCCAGACCTAATCCAATGATCAGAATGGAGATCATGGCTAAGGAAGGAATCGTCTGGATGATATTCGCCAAACGAATCACCCAGTTTGCTAATTTACGTCTCCTAGAAATCATGATCCCGACCGGAATCCCGACAACTGCTGCAAAGAGGACACCATAGATAGAAATGAGGAAGTGACGGATAAATTGTGCAAAGATATAGGAGCCATTTTCCTGGAAATAATAGAAAAATTGTTGAAAGACATTCATTTTATCCAATTGCTTCACTTCCCTTCAAAATAGTGGTTTTCTTGTAAGAAACGTTGTGCTACTACTGATGGTTCCACTAGATTATTATCTGCTTCGTAGTTCAATTCCTGCATTTTTTCCGTACTGATGGTATGACCTAACTTATTTAAGGCTTCTTTTAAATGAGGTGTATCAGCTAATACCTTGTTGTCTACAACTGGAGCAGCATCATATGGTGGGAAGAATTGACGATCATCTTCCAACATGACTAGATCATAACTGGCAATCCGTCCATCCGTAGAGTAGCCAAGAACAATATCCATTTTTCCTGCTTCGACTGCATCGTAAACAAGTCCAATCTGCATAGGTAATATCGAGTTGAAAGAGAAGCCATAAGTTTCCTGGAAGCCGTCGTAACCGTCTCCTTTACGATTGATCCAAGAAGTATCTACACCAGCTACTAATTCATCCGCTACATTTTTCAGATCGCTGACTTTAGATAGATGGTATTTTTGTGCGGTGTCTTTTCGAACAAGAAAGACATACGTATTTTCAAAACCATAGGACGGGAACCACGTTTGGTCATATCTTTTATCAAATTCATCTTTCACGGTAGCAAATGCTTTTTTCGGATCTTTTTCAGGAGGAAGATTCAATGTAGTGGTTAAATCTGTTCCTGTGTAACGAGCTGCTGAAATCGAAGCATCTCCGTTCATCATCGCTTGGTGGTTGATAGTTGTAGTAGCCAGATTGTTGATGATCGCTGTGTTTTTATCTGTATAATGTTCAACCATCCCGGCAACTAGACTTGCTAAGATCTGAGCTTCAGAAGTGATTCCACCTGTGATCGAGATGGTGTCTTCATCTGTATTGCTGGCAAGTCCAGGGAAGGAACAACTCGCAAGTATAAGAAGAGAGAGAAGAACCATGGTCATTTTTAATATACGTTTCATTCTTCATTCTCCTCTCTAAGTGCGATCGGTGTCAGCCGGTGTTCCAAGAGACCTAGAAGCCAATCAGCCAACAGTGCTAAAATCGTTACAGGGATCGTACCCGCTAAAATGAGATCTGGTTGGTAATTATTCAGTCCACTAAAAATCAAATCACCTAGACCACCAGCCCCGATATAAGAGGCAAGGGTAGCCCATGCAATCACGTAAACGGCAGCTAAACGAATGCCGGCCATGATCGTTGGCATAGCAATAGGCAGTTCGACGGAAAAAATGGATTGGAACTCAGTCATTCCCATCCCTTTTGCCACATCCCGATAATTCCAATCGACATTTTTCATCCCGATATACGTATTTCGTAGAATTGGCAATAATGAATAAATAAAGAGGGCGATGATCGCAGGTAATTTACCTACGCCAAATAGCGGGATCATCAATGCCAATAAAGCAAGAGAAGGGATTGTCTGCAAGGCACTGGTTAAGCCAATCACAATCGTGGCAGCTTTCGGAAAACGTGTCAGTAAGACACCAAGCGGTACAGCAATGATGATACCAATGATCAAAGCAAGTCCTGAAATATAAAGATGTTCAAAACCTTTTGAGAGAATTTCTGAACCGTGCTGATGAAAAAACTGCTGCATAGGTCAGACCTCCTTAGATTCTTCAGGAGTAGCTGACTCTGCAACATCAGTAGTTGCAGGGTCTTCTCCCCAAATCACATCGTAGACAATATCCACTAATGATGCGCGAGTCAAGATACCTACGACTTTGTTCTGTTCATCAACGACCGGCACATATTTCAGCCCACGTTTTAAAATGCGTTGCAAAGTATCACGAAGATAGGCGGATTCTTTTACGTAAAAAACATGTTTATTCAAAATGTCGCCTACGCTGGATACTTTTCCTCGTTTTTTATTCAACGTTTCTACATCGATAAATCCTTTTAATACATTCGAATTATCGGTAACTAACAACGTATCTACACGTTTTTCCCTCATCAGTTTGATTGCTTCTTGTAATGATTTTTCCGGTGTAATCGTGATTGCTGTATTTAGCATAACTTCTCCGACTCTTGTCGCATTTGGTTTTGCTTGTAGTAAGCGATCTTCTCCAATCAACTCTTCTACGAAATCGTTTGCAGGATGACGTAAAATATTTTCTGGTGTATCGAATTGGATCACACGACCTTCACTCATGATGGCGATACGACTTGCTAGTTTAATCGCTTCATCCATGTCATGGGTAACGAAGACGATGGTTTTACCGAGTCGTTCTTGTAAATCTTTGACCAGATCCTGAAGTGAATCGCGAGTGATGGGATCAAGCGCACCGAATGGCTCGTCCATCAAGATGATATCTTGATTCGCTGCCAAGGCACGAACGACTCCAATACGCTGCTGCTGACCACCAGATAATTCATGTGGGTAGCGATCTAACATCTCACGGGGCAATTCCACAAGATCAATCATTTTTTCAGCTGTTTTATTCCGTTCTTCTTGACTGACTTTCAACAATTTTTGGACAAGAGTGATATTTTCACGGATCGTCATGTGAGGCATCAATCCAATACTTTGGATAACATAGCCGATCTGACGTCGCAATTCCACCGGATCAATTTCTTGGATGGATTTTCCATCAATCAAAATTTTCCCTTGTGTTGGATCAGTCATTCGGTTGATCATCCGCATCGTCGTCGTTTTTCCGCTCCCGCTCGTACCGATAAAACAAATGAACTCACCCTTTTCAAATGAAAGATTGACGTCCTCTACAGCAACTTTCCCACCTTTATAAATCTTTGACACATTTTGAAATTCAATCATGGTGCCACCTCTTTTTCTATTTTCAATGAAGAACTATTTATTACTAGTATGCCTAAAACAATGAAAAAATACAAATAGGGTAGTTTTTTTATTTAGGGAAATAAAAAGCTAGGATAAAAATGTGCTGATTTTGCCAACAGAACGAAAAACATGATAGAATGATGAAGCACATGATAGAAAGTGAGTGACGATATGTTAACAACAGAAGATTTTGATTTTGACTTGCCGGAAGAGTTGATCGCACAAACACCATTAAAAGACCGCGATCATTCTCGTTTACTTGTTTTGGATCGGAAAACTGGAGAAATGAAAGACAAGCATTTCCATGAAATCATTGAAGAATTACACCCTGGTGATGCGCTAGTCATGAATAATACACGCGTTCTACCTGCTCGTTTATATGGAGAAAAACCAGATACTGGTGCTCATTTAGAAGTCCTTCTTCTAACGAATACAGAAGGAGATACGTGGGAGACATTGATCAAACCTGCGAAACGTGCCAAAGTTGGGACAAGAATCTCTTTTGGTGATGGCAGATTGCAAGCAGTAGTGAAAGAAGAATTGGAACACGGCGGACGGATCATTGACTTTGAGTATGAAGGAATTTTTCTAGAGATTCTTGAATCGTTGGGAGAAATGCCATTGCCTCCATATATCAAAGAACGTCTGGAAGACCCAGATCGCTATCAAACTGTCTATGCGAAAGAAAATGGTTCTGCTGCAGCGCCAACAGCGGGATTGCATTTTACGAAAGAACTGCTTGATGAGATTGAAGCAAAGGGTGTTGAATTAGTCTATCTGACACTACATGTAGGGTTAGGTACATTCCGACCTGTCAGCGTAGATAAAATTGAAGAACACCATATGCATAGTGAATTCTACCGTTTGACGGAAGAAGCAGCTGAGCGATTGAACCAAGTACGTAAAAATGGCGGGAAAATCGTGGCTGTCGGAACAACTTCAATTCGAACATTAGAAACGATTGGGACGAAATTTAATGGAGAAATCAAAGCAGACAGCGGATGGACTGATATTTTCATTACGCCTGGCTATGAATTCAAAGTGGTAGAAGCTTTCTCAACTAATTTCCATTTGCCAAAATCGACTTTAGTCATGTTAGTTAGTGCCTTTGCAGGAAGAGAATTGACTTTATCTGCTTACCAGCATGCGATTGACGAGCGCTATCGTTTCTTTAGTTTCGGAGATGCGATGTTCGTGAAATAAAACTGGTTAGAACGATCGTACTATGAGTATTAAAATGTCAAGAATATCTCCGTAAAAACAAAGAAAAAAGCTGCCAATTTTTTAACTGGCAGCTTTTTTCGATGCTTCTATTCGCAGATAATTATGCAGTTGCGTTTCTGCTTTGAAGCACGTGTTATTACTAGAAACTTCATTAACGAGTAATAACATTGAAGAAGTTAAGAACTATCTTTATGATACACCAACTTTTCAGCGACAATCGATCAATTTTTGTATGAAAAATGTAGTAAAATGCAAGTTAAAAGTTAAGAAAAATGCGTACAAATAAGAAAAAGCCGAGCTCTCGATAAGCTCGGCTTTCTTGTATCTCGGAAGGATTCAAATAAACAGAAATGATTGTAACTTTCCATCATACATGCAAAGCACGGCGTTGAATTTCTTCATGTTAAACAAAAATTTTGTTTTCGTTACATCTTCAACATTTGAAACATCTCTTGTTCCTATTCAATTTTCAGACGTTTACGTTATTCAATTGTTACGTATCGCATTACTTCTTGTTTCGGATACTTCGTGATCCAAACATCCATACGCATTCACTATTTATAGTTTTGTACTCTACACGCATGTCTGGGTGAAACCTGTACTTCTAACAACTTTGTTTGCTTACACTGTTCTATCGAGAAATTCTTCTGTTTATTTGATGGTATCCTCCTTCCTTACATCTATATAATAGCATCTTTTGGTAGCGTTTGCAAATGTAAGTGCTTTGGATTTTATACTTTCTTAACAAATAATCAATAGGCCCTTTGTTTGAAGTAATTAAAAAAAGGATGTTATAGTAAAATTAGTACCTTTTTTTGTACGAAGATTTTAAAGGAGGAATAGGATGGAAGAATACAAGCAGACAATAGAAGAAGTAAGGAAGGTAACGGAAGCAGATCCAGATACTGGGTTGTCTTCACAAGAAGTGGATGAACGACGAAAAAAGCAGGGATTGAATAAATTCGATGAGGCACCAAAAGAATCAATGATCAAAAAATTCTTTCGAAGCTTGTCGGATTTTACAACGATCATCCTTCTTATAGCAGCGGTGATTTCCTTTTATACTGCATTTGCTACAGAGCATGGAGATTTATTTGAAGGACTGCTGATCGTCGCTATCGTTGTAATCAACTCGGTATTGGCAATCGTCCAAGAAGGAAACGCAGAAAAAGCACTGGAATCCTTGCAAGATATGAATAAACAAACGGCAACTGTCATACGTGACGGCAAAGTGACCACTGTCGAGTCAGAGAAACTGGTGGTTGGGGATATTCTTGTTTTAGAGTCCGGTGATGCTATTTCTGCCGATGCCCGTTTGATCGAAACATCCCAATTTCGTGTAGAAGAATCGGCGTTGACTGGAGAAAGTGAAGCAGTCGAAAAAGATGCAGCATTCGTCGCAAAAGAAGATGAGTCATTAGGTGACCAACTTAATATGGTATTTAAAGGGTGTACGGTTGCTGCAGGTCGTGGGAAAGCCATCGTCACGGCTATTGGTATGGCTACTGAAATGGGTAAGATCGCGGATCTTTTGAACGAAAACACCATGCAAAAGACACCTTTACAGGTCCGGTTGAATCAGCTAGGCAAACGAATCAGTATGATCGCTTTAGCGGCTGCGGCTTTAGTATTTGTGATTGGTGAATTACAAGGAGAACCACTCCTTGAAATGTTCATGACTTCGATTTCCTTGGCTGTTGCAGCTGTACCGGAAACCTTGACTGTTATTGTTACGTTGACACTTGCATACGGTGTGCAGAAGATGGCGAGGAAACATGCGATTATCCGGCAGCTACCAGCAGTAGAGACGCTAGGAACCGCTAATGTTATCTGCTCAGACAAAACAGGAACGCTGACACAAAATGAAATGCGCGTCCGCCGAGTCTGGAGCAAAGACGATGAAGTAACGAATATCGAAGACTCAATGACGAACAGCGCGATGGAAATATTGAAAATGGCTGCATTATGTACAGATGTGACGGTCGAACAAGAAGACGATGATCTTGTTATCAAAGGTAATCCAACAGAGGTAGCCATCGCTAGGGCTGTTGAAGAGAATTATCATACAAAAGCAGAATTAGAAGAAAAATATCCACGAGTAAACGAGCTTCCTTTTGATTCTGAACGAAAAATGATGACAACAGTTCACCAAATGGGCGAAAAATACATCTCAATCACCAAAGGAGCATTCGATGTTCTTGCTCCGCGCTTTAGTTCAGGCGATGTAGAACAAGCAGCAATCGTTAATGATCGTTTCGGTAAACGGGCACTGAGAGTGATTGCTGTTGGTTATGCTACTTATGACGAAGAACCGCAAGATATTTCTTCTGAAGCGTTGGAAAAAGACTTACGTTTGATTGGTCTGATCGGAATGATCGATCCGCCGCGTCCAGAAAGTAAAGGAGCAATCAAGCGAGCGAAAAAGGCCGGCATCAAAACAGTCATGATCACTGGAGATCATGTGGTAACTGCCAGTGCCATAGCGAAAGAATTAGGTATCTTGAATGATCCGTCAGAAGCACTCTCAGGATCAGAACTGCATCAATTATCAGACGAGGAATTAGATGCGCGTGTCAAATCTCTCTCTGTCTATGCTCGGGTAACGCCAGAAGATAAGATCCGAATCGTCAAATCTTGGCAACGTACGGGTGCAGTCGTAGCGATGACTGGTGATGGCGTGAATGATGCACCAGCGTTGAAAGCAAGTAATGTCGGATGTGCCATGGGGATCACAGGTACAGATGTGGCGCAAAGTGCCGCAGATATGATTCTGACGGATGACAACTTTGCGACGATCGTCGATGCTGTCAGTCAAGGACGCTCGGTTTATCAGAATATTCGTAAAGCAATCAACTTTTTGCTAAGTTGCAACATTTCTGAGATCTTTATTGTTTTGATTGCGATGCTGTTAGGTTGGGGCGCACCATTCACAGCTGTACAGTTACTGTTTGTCAATGTAGTTGCCGATGGACTTCCAGGATTTGCTTTAGGAAGAGAACCAGCAGAACACGGCATCATGGATCAGCCACCTATTCCGAAAAACGAAGGGATCTTTGCTCGAGGCTTATTGCAAAAAATCGCCATAAACGCAGGGGTCTTTACCATCGTAACTTTGTTTGGTTATTATTTAGGTAGTTATGTCGATACTATCAGCCCATGGGTAGACGCAAGTCAACATGTCGGTCAAACAGTTGCATTCTTGATCTTAGCTTACTCATCAATTTTGCATGTGTTCAATGTACGCAGCAGTCAATCGATCTTTAAAGTCAATTTAGCAACCAATAAAGCTTTGGTAGAAATGGCGTTACTGGCATTAGCTATTACAACGGCTGTTGCTTTGCTGCCGTTTATGCAAGAACTATTCGGCCTAGTACACATCAGTTTGAATCACTGGTTCTTGGTAGGGATTTTGTCTATCGTACCAATCGCGGTCAATGAACTGATCAAGTTCCACCGATTGCCGGAAGCAGAAGAAGAGGAATGATCAACTGTTTCTAAGTTGATTTTCTTTTTACTGGAACTATACAAAAAGGAGGTGTGACATGAATGTTGTCACACCTCCTTTTTTGCTAATAGGCTGAATATTTCTTTTACTGCCTCTCGATAAACGGTGTTCTCCTGCCAACCCCTCGGTCAC
>NZ_KV815575.1:62411-119256 GCF_001814285.1 Enterococcus sp. HMSC076E04
TGTTCTCCTGCCAACCCCTCGGTCACAAGTCACACTCTCTTTTAAATATCTTTCGGCAATTGTTCATAAAATGCTGCTTTTGTTGTAGAAATGTATGGGCTGAGCCATAGATAACCGATACCAGCAGTTGCTAATGCTAAGATATGCCAGCCGATAAATGAAAGATCTAACCAGAAAAGTTTTCCTTTGTAACCATCCATCAATTTTCGACTTGCGGTGATCGTATCCAGTACTTTAGGCGTTTGACCTGTTTCTTGGACGATATCATAATAGATAAAATAGCTTTGAGAATAAGAATAGCTTTTAATGATTCCAGGAATAACTAATAGCAAACCCCATAATGTTGTAAAGATTGAAATCAACACAGCTAAACCGATCACTCCGCCGATAAACAAACCTTTGAATCCACGAAATGCATCTTTGAATGGTTCAATCTGATCTTTTTGACCACGTAAAACATCAAGATAAGTCCAAGAAATACCACTCATGAACAAAGCGCTGATAATGCTAGAAATAATTCCACCACCGCCTCCTGAACTACCGCTTCCTGATGCCATCGCATCTGAGACGTTCGCTGAGCCATCATATGTGGCAATAGCAAACAAGATAATAGGAATCATAATAAGAAGAATAGCAACAATACCAATCAATGTAGGGATTAGATTTAATAAAACAGCTTGACCCCACCGACCTTTTAAACTCTCTTTTGCTTGGCGTTTTAATTCTGCAGAAGATTGCATGATTTTACCCTCCTTTCTTTCATAAAACCAATATACCATGTATCAAAAAATATTTCTGTCATAATGTTTATTTCTTTTTTGTTATTCATGAAAAAAAATAAAAAAAAAATATTAAATAAAGTAGAAGGAAGCCGAGGGAACTTGCAAAAAGCACTTGAAACGATTATGATGGTGGGAGTTGTCAAGATATTTTATATAGAAAGTAGGGAAATGAATGACGCAACCTGCCATTCGCTATCGTTTAATCAAGAAAGAAAAACATACTGGCGCGCGTTTAGGGGAATTGATCACGCCGCACGGAACTTTTCCCACACCAATGTTCATGCCAGTAGGAACATTAGCTACAGTAAAAACAATGTCCCCAGAAGAGTTGAAAGAAATGGGTGCTGGCGTTATTTTAAGTAATACATATCATTTATGGCTACGCCCTGGTGAAGACTTAGTAGAAGAAGCTGGCGGACTGCATAAATTTATGAACTGGGATCAACCGATTTTAACAGATTCAGGCGGCTTTCAAGTTTTTTCATTAAGTGATATGCGGAATATCGAAGAAGAAGGCGTGCATTTCAAAAACCACTTGAATGGTTCGCGTATGTTTTTATCACCAGAAAAAGCAATCAACATCCAAAATAAATTGGGCTCTGATATTATGATGAGTTTTGACGAATGTCCACCATTCGATGAAAGTTACGACTACGTGAAAAAATCAGTAGAACGTACGTCTCGATGGGCAGAACGAGGATTGAAAGCTCATGCTAACCCAGACCGTCAAGGATTATTTGGAATCATTCAAGGCGCAGGATTTGAAGATCTTCGTCGTCAAAGCGCGAAAGATCTAGTCGGCATGGATTTCCCTGGTTACTCAATCGGCGGGTTATCTGTCGGGGAACCTAAATCAGAAATGAACCGTGTATTAGAATTCACTACACCGTTGATCCCCGAAAACAAACCACGTTACTTGATGGGGGTCGGTGCTGCTGATTCATTGATCGATGGTGTTATCCGTGGAGTAGACATGTTTGACTGTGTCTTGCCTACTCGAATCGCTCGAAATGGCACATGTATGACTTCTCAAGGCCGTCTAGTAGTGAAAAATGCGAAATATGCCCATGATTTCCGTCCAATTGATGAGAAATGTGATTGTTACACATGTAAAAACTATACACGTGCATATATCCGCCATTTGATCAAATGTGATGAAACATTTGGCATTCGTTTGACTTCTTACCATAATTTATACTTCTTGTTGAATCTAATGAAACAAGTGCGTCAAGCAATCATGGATGATAATTTGCTTGAATTTAGAGAAGCCTTTTTTGAAGAATACGGGTTCAATAAAGAAAACGCAAAAAGTTTCTAAAGGAAAATCTTTTAAAAATTAAGTAAAAAACTAGTGTTAGCAGCATTTTTCTGCTAAAGTGTTTTTTGTAGATACAGAATTAGTGAGGTGAAAAAAATGGGATCATTACCAATGCTTGTGATGTTTATCGCGCTATTAGCAATGTGGTTTTTTATGTCACGTTCGCAAAAGAAACAACAGCAAGAACGTCAAAACTTGTTAGATAGCATGAAACCAGGTGATTCAGTCGTAACAATCGGCGGATTACACGGAGTTGTTTCAGAAATCGACAATGATAAACGGACAGTCGTTATAGACTGCGAAGGGATCTTCCTTGAGTACGATCGTGCAGCAATCAAAACGGTCAAACCAGGAACTGTCGTAACAAATGATGCAACGACTACTGTTGAAACAACAGAAGAACCAGCTGAGACAGTTGAAGTAAAAACTGAAACAACAGAAACGCTGGAAGAGACAGAAGAGAAAAAAGAAAAATAAGTATCAAAGCTTATTTAAAGACGAGGTAGGGCAGAAAGGTGTCCTACCTCATTTTTTATTCAAAAAAGAAAGAGATAAGAGCATAGGATACATTGCTCAACGTTGAATAATCGGATGTGTCATATAAATAATAATAGATAACTTTATATATTTTTCCATGTAAACACTTATAAATAAAGGGATTTTATATTTAAAAATAACTGTGAAAAAAATCACAAAAAAGTGTTTACATAGAAAAACAAATATTGTATGATATACATGTGAATGATTTAACAAATAACCATGACCCATTAGGAGGATAATGATGGCTAAAGTAATGGAAAAAGAAAAAACGAAGACAATTGACGTACAAGCAATGATTGATGGTTTGGCAGAAAAAGCAAATGTAGCATTGAAAGAAATGGAAAGCTTTGATCAAGAAAAAGTGGACCATATCGTGCATGAAATGGCAATGGCAGCTTTAGATCAACATATGCCATTAGCAAAAATGGCTGTGGAAGAAACAGGTCGCGGTGTTTACGAAGATAAAGCAATCAAAAATATGTATGCGTCCGAATATATTTGGCATAATATCAAACATGATAAAACAGTTGGTGTAATCAATGAAGATGTCCAAAAGGGATTGATTGAAATTGCTGAACCAGTCGGTGTGGTTTGCGGAGTAACTCCAACAACGAATCCGACTTCCACAACGATTTTCAAATCAATGATCGCGTTGAAAACAAGAAATCCAATCGTTTTTGCTTTCCATCCAAGTGCCCAAAAATCTTCTGCAGAAGCAGCACGAGTGGTACGTGATGCTGCTATCGCTGCCGGAGCTCCTGAAAATTGTATCCAATGGATCGAACATCCATCGATCGAAGCGACTTCTATGCTAATGAACCATCCAGGTATCGCGATCGTCTTAGCGACAGGTGGAGCTGGAATGGTCAAGTCTGCTTACTCTACAGGAAAACCAGCTTTAGGTGTAGGTCCAGGTAACGTACCAGCTTATATTGAAAAAACAGCAAAAATCAAACGTGCAGTGAACGATTTGATCGTTTCGAAAACATTTGATAATGGGATGATCTGTGCTTCTGAACAAGCTGTGATCGTGGACAAAGAAATCTACGCAGCAGTAAAAGCAGAATTCCAAGCACACCAAGTTTATATCGTAAAACCAGATGAATTGCAAAAATTGGAAGATGCAGTGATGAACGAAGGGAAATATGCGGTCAATCCATCAATCGTTGGACATTCTGCGATGGAAATCGCTAATTTGGCAGGAATCAGTGTACCAAAAGGAACGAAAATGCTGATTGCTGAATTGGAAGGCGTAGGACCAGATTATCCGCTTTCAAGAGAAAAACTTTCTCCAGTTCTTGCCATGATCAAAGCTAACAACATGGACCATGCGTTTGATTTGTGTGAAGGTATGTTGAATCTTGGAGGATTAGGACATACAGCAGTTATCCATTCAGAAAACGAAGAGTTGCATGTCAAATTCGGTCTTCGAATGAAAGCTTGTCGTATTTTAGTGAATACACCATCTGCAGAAGGCGGCATCGGTGATATCTATAACGAAATGATTCCGTCATTGACTTTGGGATGCGGTTCTTATGGTAAGAACTCTGTTTCTCGTAACGTCTCTGCTGTAAACTTAATCAATGTCAAAACTGTAGCGAAACGGAGAAATAACATGCAATGGTTCAAATTACCGCCAAAAATCTTCTTTGAAAAGAATTCTCTATTGTACTTAGAGAAAATGGAAAATGTTGAACGTGTCATGATCGTTTGTGACCCAGGTATGGTCCAATTCGGTTACTGCGATACAGTTCGTGAAGTATTGGCACGACGCAAAAATGATGTGAAGATCGAAGTCTTCTCAGAGGTTGAACCGAACCCATCAACAAATACCGTATACGCAGGAACGAAATTGATGGCAGACTTCAAGCCAGATACAGTGATCGCTCTTGGAGGCGGTTCTGCAATGGACGCGGCTAAGGGAATGTGGATGTTCTATGAACACCCAGACACATCTTTCTTCGGTGCAAAACAAAAATTCTTGGATATCCGTAAACGGACATACAAGATCGATAAACCAGAAAAGACACAATTCGTATGTATCCCGACAACATCAGGAACTGGTTCTGAAGTAACACCATTTGCGGTCATTACTGACAGTGAAACACATGTGAAATATCCGTTGGCAGATTATGCATTGACACCGGATGTCGCAATCGTCGATCCTCAATTCGTTATGTCAGTTCCAGCATCTGTCACAGCAGATACAGGAATGGATGTGTTGACGCATGCAATTGAATCTTATGTTTCAGTCATGGCTTCAGATTATACACGTGGGTTGAGTCTGCAAGCGATCAAGTTAGTCTTTGACTATTTAGAAAAATCAGTGAAAACACCTGATATGGAATCACGTGAAAAAATGCACAACGCTTCTACAATGGCTGGTATGGCGTTTGCTAACGCATTCCTAGGTATTTGTCACTCAGTCGCACATAAAATCGGTGGGGAATACGGGATCCCTCATGGGCGGACAAATGCGATTCTTTTACCGCATATTATCCGCTACAATGCAAAAGATCCACAAAAACATGCGATGTTCCCTAAATATGACTATTTCCGTGCAGATACAGATTACGCAGATATTGCAAAATTCTTAGGTCTGAAAGGCGAAACAACAGAGGAATTAGTCGAAGCTTTAGCAACTGCTGTTTATGAATTAGGAAAATCTGTCGGCATCAACATGAGTCTAAAAGCTCAAGGAGTCACACAAGAAACACTAGATACTACCGTAGACCGTATGGCTGAATTAGCTTACGAAGACCAATGTACGACAGCTAATCCGAAAGAACCATTGATCTCTGAATTGAAACAAATCATCATTGATGCTTACAATGGATAAGCAAAAGAAAGCATAGAAAAGAGATAAAAAAATAGATGAAAAAGAACTTGGAAAACGTTGTTTCTCCAAGTTCTTTTTTTGTTTTCTAAGTATTTGAAAGTTACTTTTGTTATTTAACGTTTAGGTCAATTTTAGACAGTTTTTGTTCAAAAAGCGATATTTATAGTGAACGGTATTACTGCTATATTAAGGATATAAAAATGAAAGCGTTTAAAAAGGTGGCATAAAGATGATTATTAAAGAAGAGATTTTTGTACCTAAAGAATTAGTGAAAGAAAAAATTGACCTGCTCGTTGAAAACCTGACAACGATCAAAGACGATAACGGTGAATTTTTATTGGACTTTGATGGATTGAAAGTAGATGACAAAAGCTGGACAGTATGGAATTGGCCACAAGGTGTCGGATTATACGGTATTTATAAAAATTACCAGATGACAAAAAATCCTCGCGCTTATCAAGTAGTCAATGAATGGTTTGAAGATCGGATGGAAGAAGGCGCTCCCCCAAAAAACGTCAATACGATGGCCCCGTTGTTGACGATGGCTTACTTGTATGAAGACACGAAAGATTCACGCTATTTGCCTTATTTAGAACAATGGGCAGAATGGGTCATGAATGACATGCCTCGGACAAATGAAGAGGGGTTGCAACATACCACATATGGACCGGAAAATAAGAATCAGCTGTGGGATGATACATTGATGATGACAGTGCTTCCTTTGGCAAAAATCGGGAAACTGTTGAATCGCCCAGAATATTTAGAAGAAGCACGTTACCAGTTTATGATCCACATCAAATACTTGATGGATAAACGGACAGGGTTGTGGTATCACGGCTGGACGTTTGAAGGAAATCATAACTACGCCGAAGCATTTTGGGCTCGTGGAAACTGCTGGTTGACGATTGCTATTCCAGAAATCATCGAGATCTTAGAACTATCGAAAGAAGATGCATTGCGCAAATTGTTGATTGAAACACTTGAAGCACAAGTGCGCGCATTAAAAACTTATCAATCTGAAAGCGGTTTATGGCATACGTTGTTAGATGATCCTTCTTCTTATGTGGAATCTTCTGCAACTGCAGGATTTGCTTACGGTATTTTGAAAGCGGTCCATAAACGTTATTTGCCGCAAGAATATAAAGAAGTCGCTTATCGTGCTATCCAAGGATTGCTTGAACAAATCGATGAAAAAGGAGAAGTCCAAAACGTTTCAATCGGGACAGGAATGGGGGATAGTTTAGATTTTTATCGGAATATCGGAATCACAGCAATGCCTTATGGACAGTCGTTAACAGTGCTTTGTTTGACAGAATTGCTCGTCTCTTATTGTTAAAAGAAAGGAAACCCATATGAAAAAAACATCACTGCTGTTTGCAGCAAGTTCGCTTAGCCTAGGTCTGCTAGGTCTAAGCGGCTGCGGAAATAATTCTAGTGTGGCAACTGTCGCAGATGCAGACGTAAATGAGACAGTTACCTTGCGCTTTGCTTATGCAAGCAACAGCCAGCCGGTAATTGATGCAATGAATGAATTTGGGCGTTTAGTAAAAGAAAAAACAGACGGTTCCGTACAGATCCAGTATTTTCCAGATGGACAACTGGGTGGAGAACGGGAACTAATCGAGTTGACACAGTCAGGAGCAGTAGATTTCACAAAAGTAAGTGCCTCAGCATTGGAAAGTTTTTCTAAAGATTATTCGATTTTTTCAGTCCCTTATCTATTCAATGATGAAGAACATTTCTTTAAGGTGATGGATAACGAAGAAATAATGGAACCAATCTACCAATCAACCAAAGATTTAGGGTTTACCGGATTGACCTATTATGATTCTGGTCAACGCAGTTTTTATATGGTAGACGGTCCAATCCATACACCGGAAGATTTGAAGGGAAAGAAAATCCGTGTGATGCAAAGCGAAACAGCTATTAAAATGGTCGAGCTTTTAGGCGGTTCGCCAGTCCCCATGGGAAGTGATGAGGTATACACTTCTCTTCAATCCAATTTGATCAACGGATCAGAAAACAATGAGTTTGTCTTGTATACAGCTGGACATGGCGGGGTAGCTAAATACTATTCTTATGATGAGCATACACGTGTGCCCGATATCATCATCATGAATGATGCTATCAAGGAACAGCTAACTGCTGAACAGGAAAAAGCGATTGAAGAAGCAGCAAAAGAATCGACGGTTTTTGAAATCGAAGCTTTTGCCAGAGCAATTGAAGAAGAGAAAGCTTTAGCACAAGAAGAACATGGAGTTCAATTCAATGATGTAGATAATACACCGTTTCGAGAGGCAGTCGCACCGCTTCATGATACATTCAAAAACGATCCTGCCTACAAAGACCTTTATCAAAAGATCCAAGAGCAAGGAGCGTAGCTGTGATGAAAGTGATTTTAAATAAGGTGTTAGAGATCCTAGGAGCTGTTTTGCTTGTTGGGATGGTCGCTGTCGTTTTATGGCAAGTATTTTCCAGAACGGTTTTAGGAAATCCGAATACGGTGACAGAAGAGCTTGTCCGATTCGGTCTTGTCTGGTTTGCCATGTTGTCTTCCGCGTATGTTGTGGGACAAAAAGCACATCTAGCCGTAACGGTTTTAAGTGAAAAATTATCTGGTAAAAAAAGTAAAATTTTAGAAGTCGTTGTTCAAAGTTTGTTTCTGGTATTTGCTGCGATGATCATGATGTATGGCGGATGGAATGCTGTCACGTTGACAATGGGGCAGATCTCGCCTTCTTTAAGCATTCCGATGGGGTACGTGTATTTGTCAATACCTGTCTCAGGTATACTCATCATTATCTATAGTCTGATCAATCTAATCGATACATTAAGCAACAAGCCAGCAATTCAAGAAAAAATATAAAAATGGAGGAATAAAATGGCAATAGAAGCCGGATTAGTGTTATTTTTTGTATTTGTCGTGTTGCTTGTATTAGGGATGCCGATTGCTATAAGTATTGCGTTCTCATCAATGATGACTTTATTGTTAGTTATACCGTTTGATGTTTCTGCTTTTAGTTCAGCTCAAAAAATGGTGGGAAGTATCAACAGTTTTTCGCTCATCGCTATTCCGTTTTTCGTTCTTTCGGGTATTATCATGAATAATGGAGGGATAGCCAAGAAACTAGTGGATTTTGCGATGTTGTTTGTCGGACGCGGGGGCTTTGGCTCATACGAATGTGTTAGGGAATGCTTTATTTGGTTCCATCTCTAGCTCGGCCATTGCCGCTTCTACCGCGATTGGCGGAGTCTTGATCCCTCAGCAAGTGGAAGAAGGATATGACCCGAAGTTTGCGACAGCGGTCAATATCGCGTCAGCTCCGACAGGTACGGTCATTCCTCCAAGTACTGCTTTTATCATGTATTCACTTGTTGCTGGTGGTGCTTCGATTTCGGCTTTATTTATGGGAGGGTATCTCGTAGGGGCTTTGTGGGCACTAGGAATCATGCTAGTAGCATTCATCGTTGCTAAAAAGAATAAATACCCTGTTGTCGAAAAAGGACAGATGGCTCATGCTGGAAAAATAATAAAAGAGGCGATTCCTAGCCTTCTATTGATTGTCATCATTATCGGGGGTATCTTGACGGGGATATTTACAGCAGTAGAAGCTTCAGCGATAGCTGTCATTTACTCCCTGTTGATTGCTATGTTTTACTATAAAACGGTAAAACTAAAAGATATACCTAATATGTTGTTTCAATCAGTAGCAATGTCAGGGACGATCATGTTCTTATTAGCTACTTCTTCCATGATGTCTTTCGCCATGGCGTTTACCGGTATTCCTCAGGCAATTAGTTCGTTGATTATGGGCGTAACGGATAATAAGCTAGTGATTCTGTTATTATTCAATCTTGTGTTATTACTTGTGGGTATGTTTATGGATGTAGCGCCTGCTATTTTGATTTTTACACCAATATTTTTACCGATCGTCACAAGTGTAGGGGTTGATCCTGTACATTATGGATTGTTTTCAATCATGAATCTGTGTGTAGGCTCAATTACACCTCCTGTAGGTACAGGGTTATATGTCGGTGCAAGTGTAGGAGGCGTAAAAGCAGAAGCCATGCTGAAACCACTTCTTCCGTTTTATGGGATTATCCTAGTCGTCTTGTTTTTGATTACCTATTTCCCGCAAATCGTCATGTGGCTACCCAATATGCTGAGTTAGGAGAATAATTATGTTGAACATTACAATTAGAGGACATGATCTTTCCCAAGTCCAAACGATAGAAGACCTTGCAGAAAAAACAAAAGAACAAGGGATCCATACACTGCAGCTCGCCTTAGGTCTTTCGTTTCCTGAAATGTCTTCTGGCGCAAACGAAATCAATTCTGGGATGGGAAATTGTGTCAAACGTGTCTTAGAAAAGCAAGAAGTGTCCGTAGGAATTTTAAGTTGCTATATCAATATGATTCATCCAGATTTAACGATACGAGAAGAGTTGCTGACAAAGTTCGAGCAGTATCTTCGCTATGCTCCTTCCTTTGGTGCGTCAATGGTTGCTTCGGAAACGGGATGTGTTTTGCCGGAAATCCAATATACGGAAGAAAATTTCACAGATGAAGCATTTGCTGAAGCAGTGTCCGTTATCCGTCGCTTGGTAAAAGCTGGAGAAAAATACCAAATGATGGTGGGGATAGAACCAGGTTTGAATCATCCGGTGTATTCTTTAGAAAGAGTAGAGCAGCTGATCCAAGCAGTGGATTCGGACTATCTAGGAATCATTTTAGATCCGACAAATTTGATTACAAGTACTGATTATCAAGGACAAGTCCAATTGGTAGAAGAAGCTTTTGAGCGTTTTGGTAAAAAGATATGTGCGGTTCATTTGAAAGATTTTCGTGTCGAACAGGAAAAAATCGTGCCGGTAAATTTGGGAGACGGTGTGATCGAGTACACAAAAATCAAAGAAATCATCAAGAAGAACCGTCCGTATCTGTATGTGGTTCTTGAAGAAACAAAAGATGATGGGATTCGTTATGGAAGAAGTCTTCTTGAATAATGTAAAGAAGACATTGATTAACTAATATTTAGAATGGAGGGGGCGGGGCTAGAAGATGTCACGTCTCTTCTTTTTTATAAGAGTATATAAAAGCAGCTCTTTTTGATTGCAAAAAACGTGATATAATATAATTGTGCACAACTGAACAAAGGAGGTGCAGCACATGCTTCAAAAGAAAATAAGCGGTGAGCAAGTCAATACGATGGTTTCTGATCAGTATGAAATCTATCATGTCAAAGATGTCGTTAGCCAAAATAAAACAATCTACCATCACCATGATTTCTATGAAATCCATGCTACATTAAAGGGCGAAGCGACTTTTTATTTGAACGGACGGCAATTTACGATCAAAGCAGGAAGTGTGCTGCTCATCCATTCCAACGATTTGCATCGTATCGTCCGCCAGTCTTCAGATGTATTCGAGCGTGTCTATATCTTTGTTACCCCTTCTTTTCTGGGAAGTCGTTCCACGCCATGGTCTAATCTATCGGCTTGTTTTCAACCAATGGGAGAGAAAAGGAGTCGTGTATTGCAAGTCGAACAGGAAGTATTGAAGCAAAAATTATCATTTATCGACCACCCTCCTGATAAAAAAATTTACGGTGAAGACATAAAATATGAACAAGCTCTGGTAGAATACTTGATTTTTCTCAATCAAGTAGTACAAAAAGAAGAGAGTGCGCAAGAACAGAATGCTGTAGTTCCAAATGAGCGTGTGGAACAAATGTTACAATATATCTCAAAAAATTTATCTCATCCGCTTTCTTTAGAGGAAATGGAGAAGCAATTTTTTGTCAGCAAATACCATATCACCCGAGAATTCAAAAAGTACACTGGATTTACGTTTCATCAGTATGTAATGAAGAAAAAGCTGATCTATGCCAAGCACTTGTTGCGAGAGTACCGTAGTTCTAGTGCTGTATATAGTAAAAGTGGTTTTTCATCTTATCCGCATTTTCTGAAAGCATTCAAGAGAGAGTTTGGTATAACGCCTAAAGAATTTTTGAAGCGCGATACACAAAACCAGCTTGTTCATTATGAACATTTTGAAGATGAACAATGAGAATAACCACCCCAAAATAACCGAAGTAGCTGCTGTTGTTTATATAGAAGCAGAAACTGCGGTTATTTTATTATTCTACTATATCTTTTAAAAAAAGTGCGTACATATTATATGAATCAGCTAAATTTACGAAAATCTCTCGGTGATAATCCAGTTTTTGCTTTGAACAAGCGACTAAAGTAAGCAAAATTCTCGATTCCGATTTCTTCGGAAATCATTCGAATAGTAAATTCTGTATACCGAAGAAGGTCTTTAGCGTAAGAGAGTTTTTTGCTGATTAAATAATCGATTGGCGGAGAACCGATGAATTTGGAAAAATCTTTGCTCAGCTGATATTTATTCAGTAAAAATTGCTGTTCTAATTGATCAAGTGTGATCGTTTCTTTGAAGTGTTCGTCCAAGTATTGCTTAAGCTTATAAACGTAAGGGGGAATATCTTCTTCTTCGAAATCCAGCTGATACTTCTGCAAAATCAGTTCATTCAACAGCTCGTGGATAGCTACAGAGGACTGGAAATCGGTACGGGCATTCGCACCTTGCTGCATGTGGATCAATTCTGTGATCAGATGATGGATCTTGTTTTCTGATGGATCACCTGTCGAATGGAAGGTGTTATGGCCGTCTTTTGTGAATTCTTGATAAAATGATTGGACGCTCTGACCATTCAAATGGATCCAATCCATTTCCCATGGTTCTTCGCTAATCGTTTGATAACGCTGATATTCTTGGCAGTCAATAAAAAAGAGGTCTCCAGCTTTTAGCTGGTGCTGATTAGCTTTATATGTAAGCAAACCCTCGCCAGACAAAGTAAATTTTATCAAATAAGAAGGTAAATGTGCTCGTTCAGTATAGTAAGGGACCGGCGCTTTAAAGTAGCCGATTTCTTGGATATAAAAAAATAAATTCCTACTTCTTTGCGTAGGTGTCAAGATCACTCTTTTTGAGTCTTCCGACCATGAGTGATTGGCTTTTTCCCAGTAATCCATGTAAACACTCCCAATTTGTCAAGATAATGCAATTATATACCAAAATAGTGTGAAGCAAAATATAAGTTTATGTAATATGATAGCATTGTTAATAAATGATAACGCTTTATTAAGGAAGCGTTAATCAACAATAAAGTAAAAGAGGTGGAGAAATGAATCCGACATTTGTTGCCATCGATATCGGTGCGTCAAGCGGACGACTAATGAAAAGTACGAGAAATGATGAAGGTTCTTTAGTCTTGGAAGAAGTACACCGATTCAAGAACGGCTTTCGGAAAAAAGACGGTCATGACCGCTGGAAGATCGATTATCTTATCGAAGAGATTTTGATTGGATTTGAAAAATTAAAGAAAACAGGGATCGATCGCTGTTTTGCAGGGATCGATACATGGGCAGTCGATTACTGTTTGATTGACAAACAAGGGGAACGGCTGAATGATCCGATCGCTTATCGGGACGATCGTACCGATGAAGCAGTAAAACAGTTTTCTGAAAGCTATTCTCTAGATAAGTTGTATGAGCAAACAGGGATTCAGATCCAGCCTTTCAATACCTTATTCCAATTGTTTGTCGAAGAAAAAGACCATTTGGCAAAAGCACATAAATTGTTATTGATTCCTGATTATTTAGGCTACGTCTTTACTGGCAATATGGTGACGGAAAAAACCAATGCGTCTACTATGCAGCTGCTGAATGCAGGGACAAAAGAGTGGGAAACAGAACTTCTTGAAAAAGTTGGTGTTTCGAAGGGATTATTTCCTCCATTGACAGAGCCGGGAACGATACTGGGAGATTTGCAAAAAGAAAAATTCTCAAAATATGATTTGCCAGATGTGACCTTTATCACAGTAGCAAGTCATGATACGGCGTCAGCTGTATTAGGCACACCAGGGCAAGGAGAACAGTGGGGCTATATCAGCAGTGGGACATGGTCGCTTTTAGGGATGGAAACAAAGATCGCCAATGTTTCTCGCGCCGCTTTTTCTGAGAATTACACGAATGAATGGGGCGCTCATAATACGGTGCGTTTCTTGAAAAATATCATGGGGATGTGGTTGATCCAGGAAGTTGCTCGAATGCAGGAGTACGAATACAGTTACGCGGAATTGGCAGAACTTGCTGCAAAAGAAAAGCCGCTGCAACAAGTGATGGAAATCAATGACCCTCGATTTTTGAATCCTAAAAATATGATAGAAGAGATTCAGCAATACTGTTTTGAAACAGAGCAGCCAGTCCCTGTTTCACCGGGAGCTCTCGCTCGTTGTGTGTATGATAATCTTGCTCTTTGTTACGCACAAGAGCTGATCAAAGTAGAACACTTGACTGGAACGAAATTGGAAAAACTGCACATCGTAGGGGGCGGATCGAATAATCGCTTACTGAATCAATTGACAGCAGATTATGCCGGAATCATTGTAGAAGCAGGTCCTAGTGAAGCCACAGCAATCGGGAATGTAGCCATGCAAATGCTCAGTACAGGTCAGTTTTCGAATATAGAACAAGCAAGAAATGTAATCAAACAGTCGTTTCCATGTGAAACTTTTTACCCAGATGAAAATAAGCAAAACACGATGGAATGGTACGTGAATAAAATCAAAGGAGTAATCGTATGAACACGATTGAAAGAAATTACGAACAAGCAAAAGAAAGATATGCAACTATCGGTGTAGATACAGATGCTGTACTAGAAAAGATGCAAGACATCAAAATTTCTATGCATTGCTGGCAAGGAGACGATGTCAAAGGTTTCTTGACACCGGATGGCGAATTGACTGGTGGAATCATGGCAACAGGAAATTTCCCAGGAGCTGCACGGACACCCGAAGAGCTTAGACAAGATTTGGAGAAGGCATATTCTTTGATACCGGGCAAACATAAGTTGAATCTTCATGCTATCTATTTGGACACAGAAGAAGCGGTCGATCTCAATGAGATTGAGCCGAAGCATTTTGAGAAATGGGTAGAGTGGGCAAAAAAAGAAGAGATCGGTCTTGATTTCAATCCGACTTTCTTTTCGCATCCAATGATGAAAGACGGCTTTACATTAGCTCACCCAGATAAAGAAGTTCGTGAATACTGGATCGAACACGGGAAAAGAAGCCGCAAAATCGCAGAATACTTTGGAAAAGAAACTGGACAAACATGTATCAATAACTTTTGGGTACCTGATGGGATGAAAGACAATCCAATCGACCGTTTTACCCCACGGAAACGTTTGATGGAATCGCTTGATGAAATTTTTACAGAAGAGCTAGATGAAGGGTATGTACAAGATGCAGTAGAAAGCAAACTATTTGGTTTAGGCGCTGAAGCTTATACAGTCGGTTCCCATGAATTTTATATGGGTTACGGGTTGACTCGTGACAAACTTGTTTGTCTAGATGCTGGACATTTTCATCCAACAGAAGTGATTTCCAATAAATTGTCTTCCTTAGCTTTATTCAGCAAAGGAATCATGTTGCACGTTTCTCGTCCAGTTCGTTGGGATTCAGATCATGTCGTTTTGATGGATGATGAATTGCAGGAAATTGCTAAAGAATTAGTCCGTAACGAATTACTGGAAAAAACGAATATCGGTCTGGATTTCTTTGATGCAACGATCAATCGTATCGCTGCTTGGGTCATTGGTACGAGAAATACACAAAAAGCATTAATGAAAGCTATGCTGGAACCAGTTAAGCGATTGAAAGAAATGGAGCTGGCTTTTGACTTTACTTCAAGAATGGCTTACACGGAAGAATTGAAAGATTTCCCGTATGCCGATGTATGGAATTATTTCTGTTACAAAAATCAAGTTCCAGTTGGTTTGGATTGGCTAGAAGAAGTCCAAGAATATCAAAAAGACGTGTTGGGATTAAGAAAATAGGAGTGTGGCTATATTGAAAAAAATAGATATTTTACAAGCGCCTTATGTGAAAGAAATGATTGAAACGACATCGAATCTTTATCGCTTGGGATGGGATGAACGAAATGGCGGGAATATTTCTTATTTACTCAAAGAGGAAGAGATCACACCGTTCTTGGATCCTGAAAAAGTGACCCGCCGCATCTCGATGATTTTTGATGCCAGCCGTTTAGCAGGATGCTATTTTATTGTAACTGGTTCAGGAAGATATTTTAAAAATGTAGCGAGCGAACCTGCCGAAAACCTTGGAATCGTTCGAGTTGCCGAGGATGGCAAAACATTAGAGCTTTTGTGGGGGTTAGAAAATGACTGCCTTCCTACAAGCGAGTTGCCAAGTCATTTTATGAGTCATATCGCCCGTTTAGAAGTAGACCCAGATAATCGGATCGTTATGCATTGCCATGCTAGCCATTTATTAGCGATGAGCTTTACGCATGAATTAGACGAACGTTCCTTTAGTCGTACGCTGTGGCAAATGTGCACGGAATGCTTAGTTGTTTTTCCAGAAGGGATTTCCATCATTCCGTGGATGGTTCCAGGAACAAATGAGATTGGGGAAGCAACAGCTGAAAAAATGAAAGAAACTCGATTGGTTTTATGGCCGCAACATGGAATCTACGGATCAGGAAAAGACATGGATGAAGTCTTTGGTTTGATCGAGACAGCAGAAAAGGCAGCAGAAGTCTATACGTACGTCAAAGCGCAAGGACCAATCTTGCAAACAATCACAGATGAGAATTTGTGGCGCTTAGCAGATGCGTTTGGTGTTACTCCGAAAGCAGGTTATTTGGAGGAAGTTCATACGAAAGCAGGTGTCTGACATGGTGAAAAAAGCCTTTTGCATGAAAGTTTACCCAGAAAAACAAGAAGAATACAAAAAAAGACATGATGAACTTTGGCCAGAGATGCGCACAGCGCTTCGTGAACATGGGGTCATCGACTATTCAATCTATCTTGATCCGAGTACAAGTTTATTATTTGGTTACTTAGTGGTCGAGGATGAAGAGATATGGGGGAAAATGGCAAATACACCGATCAATCAAAAATGGTGGAAATACATGGAAGATATCATGGAAACAAATCCAGATGCCTCTCCAGTCAGCCGTGAATTGACGCCAGTCTTTGAACTGTAGCAACAAGCAACTGGGCAACCGGTTGCTTGAAGTTCTTTCATTTTTATTGTGAAAAATAATACAAATTAGGAGGAATAGAAAATGAGTAATCGAATGATTTTAAATGAAACATCGTATTTTGGAAAAGGAGCGATTGAGTCAATCGTTCCCGAATTTCAGCAGCGAGGATTCAGCAAAGCAGCTGTCATTACTGATAAAGGACTGATCGAACATGGCATAGCGACAAAAGTAACAGAGCTTTTGGATAATGCAGCAATCGATTATGTTTTATACGACGGGATCGTACCTAACCCAACAATCCAAAACGTAAAAGACGGAGTGGCTTTTGTTAAAGAGGCAGAGGCAGACTGTTTAATCGCAATCGGTGGAGGTTCGCCAATCGATACGGCAAAAGCCATTGGGATTATTTTGACGAATCCAGAGTTTTCAGATGTCATCAGCTTAGAAGGTGTTGCTGATACAAAAAATCCATGTTTACCTATCTTAGCTGTACCAACGACTTCTGGGACAGCAGCTGAGGTAACGATCAACTACGTTATCACAGATGAAGCAAATCACCGGAAATTCGTCTGTGTCGATCCACATGATATCCCAATCGTTGCGTTCATCGACAGTGACATGATGATGGGAATGCCAAAAAAATTGGCTGCGTCAACAGGGATGGATGCTATGACACATGCTATCGAAGGGTTGATCACAAAAGGCGCTTGGGAAATGACTGATATGCTGCATTTGAAAGCAATTGAAATCATTGGTCATTCTTTGGAAGCTTCTGTAGAGGGTGATCAAAATGGACGAGAAAAAATGGCATTAGGACAATATATTGCAGGAATGGGCTTCTCAAATGTAGGTTTAGGACTGGTACATGGGATGGCTCATCCGTTAAGTGCATGGTACAACATCCCACATGGTGTAGCGTGTGCAGCGCTCTTGCCAACGATCATGAAATATAACAAAGAATATACTGGAGAAAAATACCGTGAAATCGCTCTTGTACTAGGAATCAAAGGAGCAGCTGAAATGTCTTTAGAAGATGTAAGAGATGCAGCTTGCGGTGAGATTGATCGGTTAAGCAAAGCGGTTGGAATCCCAGCGACCATTTCTGAGTTAGGTGTAAAAGAAGCGGATATCCCAGCAATTGCAGAAGATGCTTTGCGAGATGTATGCACACCAGGAAATCCAAGAGAAACGACAGTAGAAGAAATCATTGCCTTATATCAAAGCTTGATGTAAAAACGAAGCGGATCTTTAACTTTGAGTTGCCTATAAAGAGAAATAGCAGTTTGTATTCGGTTATCTCTTTTAAATGGATGGTATTTCCGCTATAATTTTTCTTATAAAGAAATAGGAGAATATTATATGGAAAATAAAAAACCTTATGGAACTGTATTGATCAAAGCTTCTAAAATACTAGACTATTTAGCGGAAAATCCAGACATCTCTTTGCAGACAATCGCAAAGGGTGTGGGAATGACTTCTTCTACAGTCTTGAAAATACTAGATACTTTACTGATGATCGGCTACGTAAATAAAAATTCAGAGAAAAATTATCGTTTAGGTGCAAAGCTTATTCGCTACGCGAATAAAAACATTGAACAAATCGATTTGGTAGAACTGACTTTACCATTTTTAGAACAGTTGCAGCAAAAAATCGATGAGACTATCCACTTAGGGGTATTGGACAACAATGAAATCTTGTATGTGAACAAACTAGATCCAAAACATCAAACGATCCGTATGTCTTCAAAAATCGGAATCACCCGACCATTATACAATTCTGCGATGGGTAAAGCCGTATTAGCAGAATTCAGTGAAGAGCAGTACACTGATTATCTTGAAAAACATCCGTTGATCCCTTACACGGAGTACACGATTACCAATGCCTTGCGTTTGAAAAAGGAAATCCAAACGGTAAAAGAAACCCACGTTGCATTTGACGATGAAGAAATCGAACGTGATATTTTTTGTATAGGAGCCTCAATCGTGAAAAATGAACAAATCATTGGTGCATTTAGTGTAAGTATGCCGAAATATCGTTTAACAGATGAGACAAAAGAACAAATAATCAGTGCCCTCAAGCAAACAAAAAGCGAAATCGAGCAAAGAATTCAAAAATAATGAAAAAAGCGTTCGCATTTTTTCTTTTCTGCCGTATAATATGGGTATAGATTTCCAAGTTATAAAATAAAATTTCTAAATAGGAAATAGGTGGAGAAGATGAAAAAAATTGATATTTTATCTCGATTGAAAAACGCCGGAGTGATTGCGGTGGTACGCGGAAAAAGTAAAGAAGAAGCTTTGAATGCTTGCCACGCAATCATCAAAGGTGGTCTAACTGGTATTGAGTTGACTTTTACAGTCCCTCAAGCGGATCAAGTAATCAAAGAACTTTTGTCATTTTACAAAGATCAACCAGAAATAGTGATTGGCGCAGGTACAGTATTAGACGCTGTCACAGCTCGCTTGGCTATCTTAGCTGGCGCAGAGTATATTGTTAGCCCTTCCTTTGATCAAGAAACGGCAGAGATGTGCAATCTGTATCAAATTCCTTACTTACCAGGATGTATGACGATTACCGAGATCAAAACAGCGCTGAAAAGCGGGGTAGATATCGTCAAACTATTTCCTGGAAGCGCTTATGGACCAAGTATCATTTCTGCCTTCAAGGCACCGATGCCTCAAGTCAATATCATGACAACTGGTGGTGTGAGTCTGGACAATATAAAAGAGTGGTTCGATGCTGGTGTCGTAACAGTCGGAGTAGGTGGGAACCTTTTAGCACCTGCAGCTACAGGAGATTTTGACAAAGTAACGGAAGTCGCGCAACAGTATGCAGCAAAAATGAAAGAAATCATGAGGTAACTGCTTATGGGAAAAGTAGTGACACTCGGAGAAATCATGTTGCGATTGTCCACAGAACAGGGAACCCGCATCGATTCAAGTGAACGATTCGCAGCCCATTATGGCGGAGGGGAAGCAAACGTAGCAATTTCTTTAGCTAATTACGGACATGACGCGGTTTTTGCTACCAAAGTACCTGATAACGCATTGGGAAAAGCAGTCAAAAAGCACTTGCAATGTTATGGAGTAGATACGAAACAGGTATTATCTGGTGGACCAAGACTAGGTACTTATTATATGGAAACTGGTAGTGGCGAACGCGCCGCCTCAGTGATCTATGATCGTGCCGGATCAAGCTTTGCTGAAATGGATCATTTGGAATGGTCGTTAGAGGAGTTATTCCAAGGAATAGATATATTTCATGTTTCAGGAATCACCCCAGCTTTGTCTAAAAAATGGCAAAAAATGACGAAACAAGTGATAGAAGCTGCAAAAAAAGCCGGCTGCCTGATCAGCTTCGATATCAACTATCGCGGGAAATTATGGACACAGCAAGAAGCCAGCGAAGTAATCCATCAGCTTTTACCTTTAGTAGATATCTGTTCAGCTGGAAAAATGGATGCTCTTTATTTGTTAGGTATCGAGAAAGCGCCAGAAGCAGAAGAACAACCTCTAATTTATTATTATCAAAAAATGCAGGAAAAGTTCCCGAATATCCAGGTGTTTTATTCGACCAAACGTACCGTTCATTCAGCAAGTGAAAATGAATTGAAGGGGACATTGTGGATGAACCGTGAATATGTGGAATCCCAAGTCCATAGAATCACCCCGATCGTGGATCGAGTAGGTGGCGGAGATGCTTTTGCAGGTGGCGTGCTCCATGGGATTTTATCCAATATGCCCCCGCAAGAAATCATTGATTTTGCTACGGCAGCTTCTGCCTTGAAGCATACGATCCACGGGGACTGCAACCAATTCAGTCAAGAAGAAGTCGCACAATTTTTAGCATGCGGCTCTGGAAAAATCATTCGATAGAAGGAGTAGAAGAAAATGCAAGAAATGGAAACACGTTATACACACAGTCCAGAAGATATCCGTCATTATTCAACGGAACAATTGAGAAAAGAGTTTTTAGTAGAAAAGGTATTTGAACCAGGAAAAATCAGTTTGACTTATACACACAACGATCGAATGATCTTTGGTGGCGTGACACCTACTGAAAAAGAATTAGAAATCACATTAGACAAAGAACTAGGTGTTGATTACTTCTTAGAACGTCGTGAACTAGGTGTGATCAATATCGGTGGACCAGGATTCATCGAGATCGATGGGCAAAAAGAAGAAATGAAAAAACAAGACGGCTATTATATCGGAAAAGAAACACGACATGTCGTATTTTCTTCTCAAGATGCTGAAAACCCAGCTAAATTCTATATTAGTTCTGTTCCAGCACATCATAAATATCCAAATGTAAAAATCAGTATCGACCAAGTAAAACCAATGGAAACTGGTGAAGGTCTGACATTGAATGAACGTAAAATCTATCAATACATCCATCCAAATGTATGCGAAAGCTGTCAATTACAAATGGGTTATACGATTTTAGAACCAGGAAGTGCTTGGAATACGATGCCTTGTCATACACATGAACGTCGTATGGAAGCTTATGTCTACTTTGATTATGCCAATGAAGATACACGTGTGTTCCACATGATGGGCAAACCAGATGAAACAAAACATTTAGTCGTAGACAATGAACAAGCTATTATTTCACCAAGCTGGTCGATCCATTCAGGTGTAGGTACAAGCAATTACTCATTCATCTGGGCAATGTGCGGAGAAAACATCACCTATACAGACATGGATATGGTGCAAATGGATCAATTAAAATAAGCATAAGGGAGAGAAAATGATGGAATTTAATATGGATATGTTTCGTTTAGATGGAAAAGTAGCATTAGTCACCGGTGCCGTCTATGGTATTGGATTTGAGATTGCACGCTCTTTAGCTACAGCAGGAGCAAAAATCGTGTTTAATAACTTGAATCAAGAATCAGTTGATGAAGGTATAGCGCATTATAAAGAAGCGGGCATCGATGCAAAAGGTTATGTCTGCGATGTAACTGATGAAGAAGCGGTTCAAGCAATGGTTCAGCAAATCAAAGAAGATGTAGGTTCAGTTGATATTCTAGTCAATAATGCAGGGATCATCAAACGGACACCGATGATTGAAATGGATGCGGCTGACTTCCGTCAAGTGATCGACGTGGATTTAAATGCTCCATTTATCGTTTCAAAAGCAGTTATTCCAGATATGATCGAAAAAGGCGGCGGTAAAATCATCAATATCTGTTCTATGATGAGTGAATTAGGACGCGAAACGGTCAGTGCTTATGCTGCGGCAAAAGGCGGATTAAAAATGCTGACGAAAAACATCGCTTCTGAATACGGTCAATACAATATCCAATGTAATGGAATTGGACCAGGTTATATTGCTACACCGCAAACTGCTCCATTACGCGAAACACAAGAAAACGGTGAACGTCATCCATTCGACCAATTTATCGTTGGACGTACGCCAGCAGCACGTTGGGGCGAGCCAATCGATTTGGCTGGGCCATCTGTCTTCTTGGCTTCTAGCGCATCGGATTTCGTTAACGGCCATGTCTTGTATGTAGACGGCGGCATACTTGCCTATATCGGAAAACAACCTTAAACGAGGTTTAGTACACTGTTTAGTGGAGAGGTTATGAAATCAGCAGCTTGAACGAATACCGAAGGACAGCTGATCAAACATCATTTATTTGAAAAAAAGGAGTATGACGTAAATCAGTCATACTCCTTTTTCTGTGCGTCTTCCATACTTCACTAAGTCGATTCCTCTTGCTTCGCACCAATCCTTCACTGGACCGGAAAAGATGAGAGATTGTTGGTGGAGGGTCGCGATATTCGTTGCGCCGATCATGGTATAAAGCAGACGAAGTTCCTCTTGCCATTGTTTCATTAGCATAATGGTTTCTTCTACGCCATGATTCATCAGATGAGTCAATACAGTTCCTGAAGTGCCCACTGCTTTTGCGCCTAGACAAAGGGCCTTAAATATGTCATAGGCATTGCGGATACCTCCGGAGGCTAGGATTTCCATAGAAGTGTCTGCTTCATTTGCTTCAAGCAATGAGGCGACTGTCGATTGCCCCCAATCAGCTAGATAATTCAGTTCTCGCTTGGAGCGACGGGCATTTTCAATCTGGGTGAAACTTGTCCCGCTTCGACCGCTGATATCAACTGTATGAACCCCTAAAGAAGCTAAATCTTTGATCGTTTCTCTTGTCATGCCAAACCCGACTTCTTTTACGATGAGGGGGACATCAATGGCTGTTTGAATCTCTTGGATAAGTGCTTTCCAGTTAGTAAAATCACGGTCTCCCTCAGGCATGACCAATTCTTGAGGTGCATTCAAATGAATCTGTAAGGCATCTGCGTGAAACAATCGGATAGCTTCTTGGGCTCTTTCGACAGAAGTTCCTGCACCGATGTTGGCAATGATTTTCCCGTGAGGATATTCTTGTCGCACAATTGTATAAGTATCGGCTAAAGAAGGGTCCTTCAAGGCAGCGCTGACTGAACCAGTGGCAATCATCAAATCTGCTTCTCTTGCGACGATTGCAAGATCTTGGTTGATTTTTTTTGTTTTTTCGCTTCCGCCAGTCATCGCATTGATATAAAACGGGCTGCTTAGTGTAAACCCAGCTGCCTGTGTACTTAGATCGACATCAGCAACTGCTGTTTGCGGCAAAGGATTATGAATGACCCGTACGAAATCAAATTCATTTTTTTGCTTATCATGAAAGGCTTTAGCTAGTGAAACATGTTCATCTTTTCGATTCATCTGTTTTCCTTTCTTTGATCGCTATAGACATGTAACGGTAGGGGGGTGATCTCTGCTTTTTCCCATGCACTCATTAAAGGAAGGATGCCAGATTTCTGATCAACGATCACGATGCCGCAATCCCCACCACCTGCACCGGAAGACTTTGCAGCCCCATCATACTGTTCAGCTAAATTACATAATTTGTTCAAAGCAGGCGTTTCGATAACAACCCCGGTGATAGCAGACAAATCATGCAGTAATTGTCGGTTTTTTCGAATCATCTGTTGGATCAACGTAACATTATTTTCTTTAAATCCTTTGATCATTTCATTGACGCATTCTGTACTGTTTTTTAAGAAAAGCTGATAAGCCACCATTTTATCTTCTCTCGAACGGTGAACTTGATCGACCAAATCAGAAGTAGAGGCAGGGCTACCCGTCCAACCAATCAATAAACGTAGATCTTCAGGAGCAATCAATGGCTCAATTGATAGACCAGGCCAATCCATGGCAAGTAACTCACTGATAGAATGCTGAGTTTCTTGTTCTTGGAGCCAAGGATGGTCGAAGGTCGAGAAGGCGATCCAGCCACCATAACAGCTAGCAGCGATGTCGCCGCAAGAACCATTATCTTGAACTGCTAAATTAGCGAGTGCTGCGATCTTGAAAATCTCTAGCTGAGATAAATTCAATGCGTAAAAAACATTCAAGGCTTTGACCGTTGCAACAGTAACGGCGCCGCTAGAACCTAATCCGTATTTCCGACCATTTGAACTGTCTAGCTCGCTTGTTACTTTCAGATCATAAAAGGATAAAAGAATATTTTTTTCTTGTGCATACTTTTCAGTCAATCGAATAGCAGCAAGGATATAATGAAAAGGATTTTCCCGAATATCTAAAACTAATTCCCCGTTACGTCTTGTCCAACGTACAGGCATCCCGCTATATTGTGCAGATTGGATACTTCCGACTTTTCGTGCGGACTCTACAGTGACTGTCACGAATTGATCGACTGCAGCGATAACTGCCGGATGACCTGTTTCAACAACTGCATATTCTCCGGCAATATAGAGTTTGCCTGGTGCAGATACTTCAATCATAAAAATCTCCCTTTATTCAATAATCGCAATTCCTGGACCAGCGTGGGCAGTAATTACTTGTTCTTTGCTAAATAATTTGGTAAATGTTTCTTGTACCTCAGATAAATGGCTGTTTTCCACTAAAACTTTGACATTAGGGCCAGCATCCATCGTAAAGTAGCATGGAATGCCTTGCTTTCTCAATTGCCGCACCGCATCCATCGCTTTTAAGCTGTCAGGAGACCAGTAAGTGAAAGGTGGTTGGGCAGCTAAAGTCGTTCCGTGCATTTTTAGTCCGTTTCTTTCCATCGTTTCTCCGAGAAGTTGGAAATCTTTTGTTTTGATTGCTTGTTTCAATTGATATAGATCCCCTTCAACGGAATCTAACCAGCCTTGATAAAAACTGGATGTTTCGACTGTCCGCCGCATCCCATTTCTGCTAGACACTTCTTTTTTCTGGTCGTTGATCAAAATGAAAACCATTGCTAGATCGTCTTCGAAAGAATCAGAAGGGACTGGCTTGGCATAAGAGCTTAAGTCATCATGACCTTTTTCCCATTCGACGAAACCACCAAAAATACTTCGGCAAGCTGAACCAGACCCGCGTCGAGCAAATCTTGAAAGAGAAAGATCGTCTAATCCAAGCTTAAGGGCAGTATTACAAGCGCCTGCTAAAGCAGCTAGCCCGCTAGCAGAGGATGCTAATCCGGCTGCGGTAGGAACGAAATTCTGACTGATTACTGAAGCTTTTAGTGAGATGCCGGCTTCTTTACGGAAAAGGTCAAGAAACTGACTAACTTTTTTTGTTGCTTTTTCGTCTTGCAAGGTGTCATCTAGATAAAATTCATCTGCTATATAGCTATCAGAAAAGATGACTTCTGTTTCGGTATAAAATGCATCCAATGTCAACGAAAGACTGTTGTTCATCGGAAGGATGAGTGCTTCATTTTTCTTACCCCAATATTTGATTAGGGCAATGTTGGTATATGCGCGTGCTTTGCCTTTAAACATAGGTATGTACTCCTAATCCTTGTATCCAAGTTTCAGCCGCACCCGCATCTTCAAGTGCTTGACTGATTTCTTGGGCTTTTGTTTTTGTTTGTGCTAATGCAATCATGCAGCCACCGCGTCCGCCGCCAGTTAATTTAGCACCTAATGCACCGGTACCTTTAGCTGTTTGGATTAGTAAATCAAGGAAATCGTTGCTGATCGTCAGTTTTTCCAGAAGTGATTGTGATTCATCCATTGTTTGAGCTAACATTTCTGGTGAATTTTCAATGATTGCTTGTTTCGCTTGCTTTGTCAAGTATCCTAATTTTTGGATCATTTGTCCAGTTTCATGTGGTTGTCTTTCAAACAGGTGAGCGACATCTTTGACGGCTTCTCTTGTTTGTCCTTTGATTCCTGTATCAGCGACAATCAAAAAAGCATCGATATTCAAAGAAAAATAATCAAAAGGATGCCCTTTTGTAAAATAAATTGGCTGCAAGCTGCTAGTAGCGGCTGCATCGATCCCACTAGGATTGCCATGTGCGATTTTTTCCGAAAGTTGTACTTTCTCTAATAGTATTTCACGAGACAAAGGGAGTGCTAAGTAATCATAAAAAGCACGAGTAACTGCTGTGGCGACCGCAGCACTTGATCCCATTCCACGTTCAGCAGGAATCGTGCTTTCGATGGTTAGTTGCAAGTTTTTATGGATATCATGCTCTTTTTTTAAATGGATGAATAATTTTTTGATATTTTTTAATGTATGAGGAGCTTCGGCTAAATTTCCTGAATAGTAGGAAGAAACCAATTGATCGTCCATTGCATCCAGCTCTTCAAGGAATGCGGTGACTTTTGTTGCATAAAAAGGAAAGGCAATCGCCGGTTCTCCATAAACAACCGCGTGCTCGCCCATCAAGATAATCTTTCCGCTTGATTCTCCTTGGCCATAGTTTGCCATAATCTAACTCCTTCTCACGTAAAAGTGATTTTTAAGCAAAAAATAAAGCGCCCAAAACGAGTTGCGCTGCTTCACGAAATTTTTTGTCCGCTAAGGGTCTCAAAAAACATTCCTTCTTTATTTTACTAAAATCATCCCAGAAGTAAAACTAAGAATACGTTTTCTAAAGGAAAAACCCTTTTTTCTTAAGAATTTTTTGACCTTTTTTCTTTTTTGACTAGAAAAAAATACAATTGACACTACTAGATATTGGGGGTATATTTAAAAAGGTTGGAGTTAAACACAATATTTAGTGATGAAGTGAGCTGGAGGTAAATGAGCGTGATCGTTTTAGCAGGTACAATTGGTGCCGGAAAATCAAGTTTGACAGAAATGATGGCTGAACACTTTGATAGTCAGGCATTTTATGAATCAATTGATGATAATGAAGTCTTGCCCTTATTTTATGCAAACCCTGAACAGTATGCTTTTTTGCTGCAAATTTATTTTTTGAATAAACGTTTTGCAAGCATCAAACAAGCAATGAAAGATGACAATAATGTATTGGACCGTTCGATTTATGAAGATTCGCTGCTTTTCCATCTAAATGCAGATCTAGGAAGAGCGACGGAAACGGAAGTTCGTGTGTATGATGAACTGCTGGAAAACATGATGGAAGAACTGCCCTATGCTGCCCATAAAAAACACCCGGATTTATTAGTTCATATTCGTGTATCTTTTGATACGATGCTGGAACGGATCGAGAAACGTGGTCGTTCGTATGAACAATTGTCCTTTGACCCAAGTCTGTACGATTATTACAAAGAATTGAACAGACGGTATGATCAATGGTATGAAGAATACAAAGAAAGTCCAAAAATCCAAATCGATGGAGATCGCTATAATTTTGTGGAAGATCCTCAAGCAAAAGAAGAAGTCTTGAAAATGATCGAAGAAAAATTAGCAGAAATCCGCCAAACTGAATTAGCTATTTGATTTAAAGCTACTCAAAAAAGGATGCTCCTTTATTTGAGTAGCTTTTTTCTTTATACTAGAAACAAATATCAGGAGGATGGAGTATGCGGGAAAAACACTATTTTAATCAAGAACGTAATTTTTGGATCAATATACAGCAAGATGATGTGCTAGCTGTTAAAAATTTAAAAGAAGAATATGGCATCAGCGATGAGATGCTGACTTATTCTCTAGATAAAAATGAGCGGGCACGCGTAGAGTATGACTCTTTTGATGAAGCGTTACTACTTGTATCAAATGTCCCGCACCAACAAAAAGTTGATAATCATTACGAAACTAGTCCTATCGCTTTTATTTTAAAAGAAGATGGTTTGTTTACATTTACCACGCCGAATACCGAGTATGTGATTCGACTGATTCGATCACTTTTGGAGCGAATGCCAGACATGAGTGTATACAGTTTATTGTTTCGTACATTATTTTTAATTTCCGATTCCTTTTTTCCTTTAATCGAGGAAGTAAATAGCGAACGTCAACGGCTCAACCTAAAGTTAAGGGAAAAAACAACAAACAAGAATCTACTGCAACTTTCAGATTTAGAGATTGGTTTGGTTTACTTAGTTACAGGAACAAAACAAAATGTAGTACTTTTGGAACAAATCAAGGCATTAGCCATTTATCGCAAGTTGTCAGAAAAGGAAAAGGAAGAGTTGGACGATGCACTGATCGAAGCACGACAAGCAGTTGAAATGACGAACTTAGCTTCGCAGATTTTAGATCAGCTTTCTGGCACTTATAATAATTTACTGAATAACAATTTAAATGACACGATGAAGTTTTTGACTGTCTGGTCGCTGATCTTGACTGTACCGACTATTGTGACAGGATTTTTCGGGATGAATCTTAAGCTACCATTTACCCATTCCGTTTTCGGATGGGGAATCGCCTTGATCATCAGTCTGGTTTTATCTGTTTGGATGCTCATTGCACTATGGCGGCGGATTCGTTGATCTAGTCTTTGATCTGCAAACCAAGGGCTTGAGCAATCACAAGTGCTTGCTCCTGGTTGACGATCAGTCCTGCCAAATAATCTTGAGATAAAGCAATGGCAGTGAAGAAATTAGTCGTAAAGTCTAATCCCTTCAGAGAAGTTCGGAACCAATTCGAACCAGTTAACTGATTGTCAGACAAAAAAAGATTTTTCCAAGTGACCTCATAAAATTCGCTGTCTTCTAACTGGCAATGATCGAAGGATACGGCTTTCAAGTTTGTGCTGCTAAAGGAAGCCATCGAAGCAATGCAGTCAGTGAAAGTGCAGTCTCTAAGATAACTTTCGGCAAAATTCGTACCTGTTAATTTACATTGATGAAACACGACTTGGTGGAAACTGCCACCAATCCACTCCAGATTGGACAAATCACACTTTTCAAAAATGACATTACTGCATTCAAAATGACGTAAAGCTGTTTTTTGCATGGTCAGCTTTTGGACATGACTCTCTCTTAATACCATATTTTTGGCATCAAGATAGCTTTGATCACCTCCATTGATCAGAAGACCAGAGAGGATTTCTTCATCTTCTAAATAAAAATCTTCTTTTGTCAGAGGAGGAAGAGAAGGTGGGATAGGTTCGATTTTTTTCATTTGGATTCACCTCGTTTTTCTTTAGTATAGCAAAGAAGCGGGAATCACTGCTAGAAAGTCTGCTAGACCAATCATTTTCAGAAAAGGAAGAAAAACTGTATGAAAAACATTGACAGAAGGATTGGTTTTTGCTATACTATGATGGTTGAGAAATAAAAGCAGAAGCACCCGCTTCTCGCCTTAGTTGATAATGTCAC
The DNA here is from genome assembly GCF_001814285.1 of Enterococcus sp. HMSC076E04. Classification (NCBI taxonomy): domain Bacteria; kingdom Bacillati; phylum Bacillota; class Bacilli; order Lactobacillales; family Enterococcaceae; genus Enterococcus; species Enterococcus sp. HMSC076E04. Next base: position 91,519 of record NZ_KV815575.1, read on the forward strand.
TGGGCTAGATAGTTTTCACTGGTTCTATTAGGTGAAGTACGCGCGGGTTCTGTAAGAGAACTCGTTTTTTTATTGCCGTTTATTCGGTAAGCTTTTCTTTCTCTCATAATATTTGGAGGTGAATGACCATAGCAAAGGATATGATGGTTAACGACGGCATTCGTGCACGAGAGTTACGATTGATCGGTTCAGATGGTGAGCAATTAGGAGTTAAGACAAAAGCAGAAGCATTGAATATTGCAGAACAAGCAAACTTGGATCTTGTGTTAGTTGCCCCTGGTGCGAAACCACCAGTTGCGCGAATCATGGACTACGGTAAATACCGTTTCGAACAACAAAAGAAAGACCGCGAAGCGCGTAAAAAACAAAAGGTGATCAATGTAAAAGAAGTTCGCTTAAGTCCTACGATCGACTTGAATGACTTCAATACAAAACTTCGTAATGCACGTAAGTTCTTGGAAAAGGGCGATAAAGTGAAAGCTTCTATCCGTTTCAAAGGCCGTGCCATTACCCATAAAGAAATTGGTCAAAAAGTCTTGAATCGCTTAGCTGAAGAAACTGCTGATATTGCAACAGTGGAACAAAAAGCGAAAATGGACGGACGCAGCATGTTCTTGACGCTGGCACCGAAAAACGACAGTAAGTAATTTGAATGACTAACTGGCTGTTGGACAGCCGATAGTCGAATAACGAAAGATTTTGAGGAGGAAATATAGTCATGCCAAAACAAAAAACACACCGCGGATCAGCAAAACGTTTCAAACGTACTGGTAAAGGCGGATTGAAACGCTTCCGCGCGTTTACAAGTCACCGTTTCCACGGCAAAACAAAAAAACAACGCCGTCAATTGCGTAAAGCAAGCATGGTTTCTAGTGGCGACCTCAAGCGTATTCGCCAACAACTAGCAAAAATGAAATAAGAAGTACAAATAACAGAATCTGAAGATTTATTTTTATTAGGAGGAATTATACATGGCACGTGTTAAAGGTGGAACAGTAACTCGTAAACGTCGTAAAAGAGTGCTAAAATTAGCAAAAGGTTACTACGGTTCAAAACACACTTTATTTAAAACAGCAAAAGAACAAGTAATGAATTCATACAACTACGCATATCGCGATCGTCGTCAAAAGAAACGCGACTTCCGTAAATTGTGGATTGCTCGTATCAACGCAGCAGCTCGTATGAATGGCTTGAGCTACTCAAAATTAATGCACGGTTTGAAAGTTGCTGAAATCGACATCAACCGTAAAATGTTAGCTGACTTGGCTGTTAACGATGCAGCAGCATTTACTGCATTGGCTGACCAAGCAAAAGACGCTTTGGCTAAATAAGCTAAACAATTATAAAGAGGAAAGAAGATAACGAAAAGTTATGTTCTTTCCTCTTTTTTAGTGTTGTAATATACATAATTAAACAAAACAGTAAGAGAAATTTAGTAATCATTATTTCATCTTGCAGATTATTGGATTCATCGCGCATTAAAATAGAATAGATGTTATAATTTTTAAGAGAAAAGGATATTATTTAGCTAACTTTTCTTAAACAAAATATAACGAAAGAGGGAAAAAAGTGAATTGGTTAAAAGAAAATATAGAAAAGAATAAAAGAATAGCCATGTTGTTATGTACTTATTCAATAATGGTTGTATTAAATTTTTTAACACCTTTGATTGCTGATGATATTCAGTATATGGATAAAACTACTAGCTTTTTTACAATACTGAGCGACGAATATCATCAGTATATGACATGGACTGGAAGATCTGTAGTGCATATCATCGCTCGTGTGTTTTTATTGATGCCTAAAACGGTTTTCAATTTGGTCAATCCGTTAATCTATGTATTACTAACCGTCTTGATTTACAAGATAACGACCAAAGATAAAACAGAGTTTCATGCTTTTAAATATTTGATGATAAATGTCGTTATATGGCTATTCATTCCTACATTTGGACAGACGATATTGTGGGAAACAGGTGCTGCGAACTATTTATGGGGCGGAATAATTATAACTAGCGTTCTATTTATTTATCATCGCTACTGTTACGAGAATAAACTACTTCCATTTAAATCATTAGGGAATGCGATAATTATGGTAATCTTAGGTATCGTAGCAGGTTGGTGTAATGAGAACACATCTGGAGGTGCTGTTTTAATTATTTTAGGTTATATCTATATAACTTACTGTAAGAAAAAACCATTACAGTTATGGATGTTCTCTGGCTTGATTGGCGCAATTTTTGGCTTGTTCATGATGGCTTCGGCTCCAGGAAATGCGATTAGAGCAACTTACTTTGAACGTAGTACATGGTCTTTACCTCATAAATTGTTTTCAGGGATTGTTGATATCACCCAAACATTACAAGAAAATGGGCTACAATTATTTATTTTATGTGCAATATTGCTGTCGGTTGGAATAATTTTTGATCAAAGAAGAGAGTGGGTGCGTTTATCTTATATTTATATAATTGCAGGTTTGGCAACTATTTATGTATTAGCAGTATCACCTACTGGTCTTGGATGGGGGCGTTCTTTTTTTGGCGGAGTATTATATCTCCTTATCGCAATGATGATAGAATGGCCAGACGAAATTGAAAAGCCTGCACCAAAGATTGTTTATAGTGTGATCAGCTCTGTTCTGTTGGTCCAATTTCTATTTACATTTGTCTTAGGATCAATTGATATTGCACGATCGTATCGTAATATTGAAGAACAATACGACTATCTGAAAAATCAAAAGTCGCAAGGTAACTTGAATCCTGTCGTAAGTGAGTTTACGTCATATGGTGAGACAAGACATCCAGCTTTTTCGAATGAGCTTAATCATATTGTTGGTGAAGTTGATTCGGCTGTAAATATATCTAATGCAAAATATTTTGGTCTCCAAAGTGTTCGATCTGTATCTGAAGAGGACTGGAAAAATATCTATAAAAACGGCGATCCTGAACTGATGAATATATGGAATGCTCAGGATTATCTAAAAAAAATAGCGGGCTCTGAAAATACACTCATTGTTGCTGGATTTGGTGATGTCACACAGATAAATGAAGCATTGATAAATGATATGGTAAAACTTTTCCCTAGTTTAGATCTAGAGATTTTTAAACAACACTGGAACTTTTCAGGAATGTTTCGAGATAAGAAAGAAGTAATTTTATCACAAAAACAAAATTACAATATTTTCAGTAAAGATGTGGCTAGAGAAGAAATTACTGTTCGAACTAGCTATACCCCTTATGAAGATCAGCAGTTTGGATATATTAACATTGACGGAATAGCAGTTTCACGAAATAAACCTGGAATCAATATAGTTGTTTTATCTAAGAATGGAAAGATCTTGGATTCTGTCAACATTGGCGTAGTTAATGAAGAAGTGACTTTATTAAGATAAGGTTATTGAGACATCTTTTCATAAGTTTGTTTCCTTTTGAACACCGTGTATTCGGAAAAAGGGACTGTGACACTGTAGTGACCCCCAAAAGTTAGACTTTTTTGGAGTGGAGAAATCCACTCCTTTTTTCATGCTCTAAAATGATATTTTTACGCAACCGTTACGGCTGTTTTACGAAATTGGACGGGACTTTGCCAGTTTAATTTCTGTTTTATCCGTTCATTATTGTAGTAATAGATATAGCTATCGATGGCTGATTTTAATTCCTCGAAACAGTTATAAGTTTTCCCATAAAAAATCTCTTGTTTTAATAAGCCAAAAAAATTCTCCATAAGTGAATTATCTAAGCAGTTCCCTTTCCGAGACATGCTTTGAAAAATTTTGTACTCCTTAAGCGTTCATTTGATACGCCCAACCTTGATCCGAGTGAAATGTACGACGATAGGGACAATCATTAGTAATCTGGATTGCTTCCTCCAAACCTTCCATTATTGCTAATGCATTGGGCTTTTCAGAGATACGATAGGATAAAATCTCACTATTGAACATATCCATAAAAGGATCTAGATACAATTTCTTTTGACGGATAATGCCTTTGGCATCCACTTCATGGTATTTAAATTCAGTTGTATCCGTCGTTATTTTTTGATGGCAGATACTAGTGTAGAAACGACGATGGATTCGATTTTTGGCTGTTGCTCCGACTTGTCCTCGATAAGAATTGTAGCGACGTGATTTACGCGTGTATGCCGTTACTTTTATTCCTAGCTTCTTGATCAAGCGCTGAACTTTCTTTTTATTGATAGAGAAACCGCGGTTTCTTAGTTCATTGGTCATCCGTAAACAGCCATAATCCTTGTGCTTCTCCCGAATTTTAAGCATTTCCGCTTCAATCTCTTGATCTGGATTTTGACGGTCTAATCGTTTTTGCCAGTACATAAAGGTTGCCTTAGGAAACTTTAAAGTTTCTAGAAGCTCAACTAATTTAAATGGTCCTCGGAGGCTTGCGATGATTCGTGCGATTGCTTCATTCGTCGTTGTTGGGCTTCCTGTTTTCGCAGCTTCCTCAATTCTTTTAAAAAGGCATTTTCAATTTGAAGGGAACGGACTCGTTTCTCCAACTCCTCGATGCGTTCACGTTCTTCAGACGTTGCTTTAGTTGTAGATTTTTTCTTATTTTTGGGTTCATTTTTCTTAGACAAGATAGGTGGACATCCTTTCGTTTTTGAGAGTCCATCGATCCCACCCTCACGGAATTGACGCATCCAACTAGCGATCAAATTAGGGTTGTTCATGTTAAGTGTGTTGGCAACTTCACGATAGGACAGCTCACTTGTTAGATATAACTCTATCGCATCCAGCTTAAATTGAACAGAATATTTTTTCTTTTGTCGCTTTCTTACTAGACCCGCTTCACCAAATACTTGATAGGCATTAATCCAGCGCTTCACTTGTGACGGAGCCTTAACGGAATACTTCTTTGCCAGATAATCACTTCCGCCTTTACCATCCAAATAATCATGAACAATCTTTAATTTAAGTTCAAAAGTATACTTAGCCATAAAAAATACCGACCTCCAAAAGTTAGATTTTTTGGTCTAACTTTGGAGGTCGGTACATTGTCACAGCTCCCTTTTTTGTTTCCAATTCTTCACCATATAAAACGGGATAATAGCGTATAAGGCTAAAATAGCATAATTAAGGTTTTTTAATTGAAATCCGAACATTTATGGTCATCCTCTAATGAAAGCGCTAACTGCATAAGTTAGAATGAACTTGACTGATATATTAGTTTGTTTATCAGAAAAATAAAATGGACGGAGGAATAACATGAGTGATATTATTATTGGTATTTTGTTAGTTATCTCATTCTTTTTCATGGTCTGGTACTGTGTAAAGGGCTACAACTTGATGGTCGGTTTTGCCATCATGGCGACTGTATGGATGGGATTAGCGCTAGTCGGAAACACGTTTTCGCCGAACCCGGCGATGGAAGGACAAGGAGTAATTGATGTATTGACGCATATCTATACGACTGGACCTGCTGAGTACGCCAAATCGATCTTGGTAAATGTCTTCTTTGGTGCCTTTTTCGGGCGTGTTCTAGTAGATAGCGGGATAGCAGCCACACTGATTCGTAAAGTAGTCGAACTTGGAGGGGACAAACCAAGAATCACGATGAGTTTGCTGTGTGTTGTAACCGCTGTTATATTCATGTAGATGACAGGAATTGGACCAGTGATTTCTATCGCAGTCATTGTTTTACCGATCTTGATGTCTTTAGGAATCTCAGTACCAGTTGCGCTGTTCTCATTTATGGGCTCGATCATGGCTGGGATCTTTGCTAATATCGTCAACTTCAAACAGTATCAAACGATTTACGCTGGTTTCAACCCAGCAGCTGAAAGCTACACTTATAATGACTATTTCCAAATCGGTATGATTGGGATGGTTGTAAGTTTAGTTGTTGTACTAACGGTGGCTAATATATCAATGAATAAAAAGAAACGCTATGCAATGGCAGCAAATGTACCGGCTGAAGGCGGCGACGCACCAATGATCTCATGGTTAGCCGTATTATTACCAGTTTTAGGGGTCTTTTTGTTAGATCTTCCAATCATCTTAGGTTTTATTCTAGCAGGTATTTGGGCATTGCTGTTTACTGGAAAATTGCGCGGAGGTTATAAAGAAATCTGTCGTCAATTTGCGAAATTATTTACAGATGGCGCAGTCGATGTCGCACCAATGGTCGGTTTCTTGATGACCTTAGCGATGTTCAATAACTCAGCTGCGTACGCTTCTCCTTATTTTTCAGCTATTTTCGGAGATTTGATACCGCAATCACCATTAGTCTTAGCAATCGTATTTGCTATATTGACACCATTAGGATTTTTCCGCGGTCCAATGAATCTAGTCGGTTCAGGATCAGCTATTTTAGCTGTTGTATTAGCTGTGAACCCAACAATGTCGCCAGCCTTTTTGTTCCCATTGTTTGCAATCACAACGATTGCCCCTCAGCATTTAGATATTACACAATCTTGGGTCGCTTGGGGATTAGGGTATACAAAAGTAACGTCTCGAGAATACATGAAGAAATCCATCCCAACTGGTTGGATCATCGGTGCGATCTTATGTTTGATTACATTCTTCTTGTACGGGAACGCCTAGTAAACAAAACGTCGATAGAAATGATTAGATGAATGGAGGAAAAGAAAATGAAACGTTTTGTGCGAATGGGAATTGATGTCGGTGGTACGCATACGAAAGCAGTGGCAATCGATAATGCGACACATGAAATCATCGGAAAGTCTTCAGTGAAAACGACCCACGACGATGTTCGTGGGGTGGCTGCAGGAGTCGTTCAATCTTTTCAAAATTGTTTGCGGGAAAATAATATTAGTCCAGAAGACGTTGTTTTTGTTGCACATTCTACTACGCAAGCGACGAATGCGCTGATTGAAGGGGACGTAGCAAAAGTCGGTGTAATCGGTATGGCAAAAGGTGGATTAGAAGGTTTTTTAGCAAAACGCCAAACTAGATTGAACGATATCGATTTAGGGAATAAGAAAAAAATAGAGATCGTCAATGCATTCTTACCTGTCAAACACTTAAATGTAGACCGTGTTTCAGAAACGATTTCTTCTCTAGAAAGGGAAAGAGCGGAAGTCTTGGTTTCTTCTATGGCATTTGGAGTAGATAATGGGGAACCAGAACGGGTCGTTTATGAAGCAGCATCGGTAAAATCGATCCCTACAACGATGGCTTCTGACATCACAAAATTATATGGATTGACAAGAAGAACTCGGACAGCAGCGATCAATGCGTCTATTTTACCAAAAATGCTAGATACGGCAACATCGACAGAAGACTCTGTACGAGAAGCAGGGGTCAATGTCTCTTTGATGATCATGCGCGGAGACGGCGGAGTAATGGAAATCAATGAAATGAAAAAACGACCTGTTTTAACCATGCTTTCCGGTCCAGCAGCATCAGTCATGGGCTCTTTGATGTACTTGAGAGCGTCTAATGGGGTTTATTTTGAAGTAGGCGGAACAACAACCAATATCGGGGTCATTAAAAATGGACGTCCAGCAATCGATTATTCAATTGTAGGTGGCCACCCAACATATATCTCTTCATTAGATGTTCGGGTTCTAGGTGTGGCAGGCGGTTCGATGGTACGGGCTAATCAGTCAGGAATCATCGATGTCGGTCCACGTTCTGCACATATTGCCGGTCTAGATTATGCAGTATTTACGGAGACAGAAAAAATCAAAGGTCCTAAGGTTGAATTTTTCTCTCCTAAAGAAGGAGACCCTGCTGATTACGTCAAGGTAGTGATGGAAGACGGAGAAGAAGTGACTATTACAAATACATGTGCAGCCAATGTCCTAGGCTTAGTGCAAGAAGAACATTTTTCTTACGGAAATGTCCCATCTGCACGAAAAGCCATACAGGCATTAGCAGACTATTGTCATACGACGATTGAAGACATCGCAGAGCAGATCATGGAAAAATCCTATGCTAAGATTGAACCAGTGATTTTAGAATTGGCAGACAAGTATCACTTGGAGAAAGATCAGATTTCTCTTGTAGGTGTAGGGGGCGGCGCTGCCTCTTTGATTACTTACTTCAGCAATAAAATGGGTGTGAAATATTCTATCCCTGAAAATGCTGAAGTGATCTCTTCTATTGGTGTAGCACTTGCAATGGTCCGAGATGTTGTAGAACGTATCATTCCTTCACCAAGTAAAGAAGATATCCGATCATTGAAAAATGAAGCGATGAATAAGGCGATTGAATCAGGTGCTACACCAGAATCGATCGAAGTCCACGTAGAAATCGATCCACAGACTTCAAAAGTAACGGCTATCGCTACTGGTTCTACGGAAGTGAAAGCAACCGATCTAACCAAGGAGATCACAACAGAAGAAGCATTAGAGCTTGCTGCAGAGGATATGCGATTAAATAAAAATGAAGTTTGCTTATTGGAAAATACACCTTTCTTTTATGTATGCGGCGAACAGAATCGTTCAAAAAATGCTGGAAGTCTTCGGATCATCGACCAAAAAGGATTTATCAAGGTCCAACGTGGACATGCTTCTTGTCTGAAAACAACTGCAGCCAATTATATGGCAGCAGTCGAACAACTTTGGGAAGATATGGCAGTTTATCAAACTGAGTTGATCGCCCGACCAGAATTTTATCTCTGTTTAGGAGCAAGAGTCTCTGATTTTACAGCGACGGATCTGGAACAACTACAGCTTTTGATGGATCTGGAAGTATCTACTATGGAACCAGAGGAAGAAGTGATCGTCGTTGCCGGAAACATCAAACAAACATAAGTTAGAAGAGTTACTAAACAAATTACAACAGATCCCCGAAGAAATTTGGGGATTCTATCAGTTTCAGCGAGATTTGTTTTGGAAAAAGATCCCTTTGTCCAAGCAGAAAATCCTCATACAACAATCAATCGATTGTGGTATCGAAACGGCATGTAGCATCAAAAAAAAGTACCCTTTTGCCGATGTAGGAGAAATTTGTGAACAAATGGCTATTCCAATCGTTTCCTGTGAATCAGAGCAAATAAACGAACGAATCACTTTTGCAACTTATGCAGAAGATGAAGGGATCCGATTGATGACGGAGCCGTTAGAAAAATTAAAATGTTCAGGACTTACTTCGATCTCTAAAGAAACAGCGCAAGCTTTGATTATTGGACATGAACTATTTCACCACATCGAAGCTTCTGTTAAGGGAATTTATACGCAAAATGAAAAAATTGTGCTATGGCGGCTGCCTTTTTATACACACCAATCAAACATTCGTGCATTGAGCGAGATAGCAGCGATGAGTTTTTCAAAAGAGATGAATCAAAGCTGTTTTTCGCCTTATGTATTAGAGGCAGTCTTGCTTTGGCCATATAATGAAACGCATAGCCAAGGGATTTTAGAAGAAATAAAAGAAATAGAAAAAAGATGTGCGGAGTATGATTTTGCTCACAAATAAAGAGGTTGTGACAGAAGTGGTCAGCTTCAAGAAATAAGAAGGAATTTACGAAAATGGCTTCTTAAATTTTTATGACATTTCGGCTTATTTCAAAGAAGCTACTTCTGGAACACTGTGTATAAGAGGTTGTGAAAAAGCTGCCCTGCATCAAGTCATAAGAACAGCCAAACAAAAATAGCTCCTCATATTTTGCCGTTTTTTGAGCTAATACGAGGAGTTGGCAGGAGAACACTGAAAGGGACTGTGACACGATTTTTGTCACAGTCCCTTTATTTAATGGGTCTTTCCTGAATATCTTCAAAATAATCGGGGTAATTATGAATCACGTATTCTTGCTCTTCGATAATCATATGTAAATGCATCGTACAAAGAAACCCGACTTCATCAAAGTTATGATCAATCATTGATTGAAGCATTGTCTGATGTTCATCCAATACTCGACCCCAATCTAATTCTGAAATCGTCAAACGCAACCATCTGAAACGGTTCAAGTGCGTACTATAACTTTCCAGCCAGTCCCAAATCTCTCGTTTTCCTGCAATTTCATAACAAGTTCGGTGGAAATCAGTATCCAAATCAAAAAAAGCTTTTTTATTTTGAGCGATCACTGCCTGATCGGTTTGTTCTAATATTTTTTCTAGTTTAGCTTGATCTTGCGCTGTCATTTTCGCACTACATTCTTGCAGGATCGGTTTTTCCAGCTTTTCCCGCGTATAACGGGCTAATGAAGCAGATCGGATATCGATTTTTGAAACATAGGTGCCGGACTGTGGAATGGTTTTTACAAGCTCCTGATTACGAAGCTGGATCAGTGCTTCCCGAATCGGTGTGCGCCCGATAGCTAGTTGTTCTTCTAACACTTTATCGGAGATTTTACTTCCAGGTGCTAACTCGGAATAAATGATCTGTTTACGGATAGATTCATAAGCTTGCTGCTGTAAATTATTGATACCCATTAAAACTTCCTTTCTGTGTAAGTATAATCTATTATAACATAAATCGCTTACAAAACGTGTGGATGCAAAGACGTATTCTTGAAAAAAAGCCCTGATAGGCATGCCTATTAGAGCCTCGAAAAGAAAATACTGAATCAATCTGGTCGTACCTCTTGGATCGGTTTGACACGACCGCCGATTCTTTTAGCAAAAGCTTCGGATTCTTTTTTGTCTTTGAAAATGAGCAGATTGTCTAAGTTTTTTTCCCGAGTGCGGCAGCCAGTTTTATCGATGTAACCGTGCATTACTTTAACGACATACATGGGGATCACCTGCTTTTTTCTTTTCATTATACGAACTACTCAACACAATACAAGAAAAATGCTTAGACGGTTTTTATTAAGAAATAGCATTATCCAGAGAAGCGTACGCTTGGAATAACTGATCTAGCTCCGAATTGACTTTGCTCAGCTTCACTAATCGTTGCGAATCAGAAAGTAAGAAACAGTGTTTACTGCTACCAATAGTTTTTAATTTTTTGTCTTCAGTTCCCACAATTTCGTAGCTAAAATCCAAACGTGTCCCCGTATATTTTTGGATAGTTGGATGGATGCTCACTTTTTCTCCGTAATGGATCATTTCTTTATAGCTGCAATTTACTTCCAGAACGGGGATAATGATCCCAGATTCTTCGATTTTTTTATAGGGAAACCCTAGATGTACCAATAAGGCTACCCGAGCCTCTTCAAACCAGCGGATATAATTGCTGTGATGAATAATCCCCATTTGATCTGTTTCATAATAAAAAGGTTCTCGTACATAACCTGTAAATTTCTCCATGATTCATGCCTCGTTTTCCATTGATTTTTTACAAAAATAATTCATCCACTTCGGAAGTGCTTCGCTGATCTGTGTCGGCAAAACGACATATTGTTCTTTTGCTAGCTGGTCTCCGATGAAACTATGAAGATAAACAGCTGCCGCAATCGTTTGGTCATTTTGAGGGAATTGGGCGAAGAATCCTGTGATCATTCCTGCTAAAGTGTCACCCATGCCGCCTGTTGCCATAGCAGCTGAACCTAAAGGATTGGTGTAGAAGTGTTGGTGACCATAAATTTTTGTCTCATGACTTTTCAAAACGACCGCAGCACCGATTTCCTGTTGCTTCTTTTTGTTTTCTTCATCTCGCTGTTCCTGTATCGGTAGAGCACTCAACCGTTGCCACTCCATTTGATGAGGTGTAAGTACTGTTTGTTCGGGATAGGGTAGCGAAAGATGGTTAGCAGCCAGTAAACTTAAAGCAGAGCCATCGATCACCAGCCATTGTTCTTTTGATTGGTTATCTAGTACTTGTTTGAAACGTTCCAAACTCTTGGAAGAAGTGCCCAATCCGGGACCAATCAAGAGTACATCTGCTTGCTTTATCACGGAAAGAAACTGGTCAGTATCCGTCCAATCTACGATCATTGCTTCTGGCAGATGACTGTGAAGGGCACTCCGATTTTTTTCATCCGTTACTACTGTCGTGAGACCCGCTCCACTGTGTACGGCAGCTAAAGCACTCATGATGATTGCTCCGCCGTATTGTTCATTGCCGCCAATCAAAACGACACGTCCAAATGTTCCTTTATGTGAAATTTTTGGACGAGGTGTGATGACTCTTTTCACTAGTTGTTTGTCTATCAGCATCAAAAAACCTCCTTTTACTCATTATAACGTATATTTTTTTTAGAGAAAAACAGATAAGAAAAGGAATTGTCAGATTTTTTGAACTATTTTTTTCTGTAATTTGTGGTATCATGAACACGAAGACTTAAATAAGTGGAGGATTAACTTTATGACAATTGATTGGCAAAAAGAAGTAGAAGCACGTAAAGAAGACTTGCTTGAAGACTTGAAAAATCTTTTACGTGTCAACAGCGAGCGAGACGACTCAAAAGTAACACCAGATGCACCATTTGGACCTGGACCTCGCGACGCATTGAAACATATGTTAGCTTATGGTGAACGTGATGGATTTAAAGTAAAAAATGTCGATAACTATGCAGGGCATATTGATCTTGGCGAAGGAGACGAAACACTAGGGATATTTGGACACATGGATGTCGTTCCTGCAGGAGATGGCTGGGACACAGATCCTTATGAACCAGTGATCAAGGATGGAAAGATCTTTGCACGCGGATCAAGTGATGACAAAGGCCCAAGTATGGCAGCTTACTATGCGATGAAAATCATTAAAGAACTTGACTTGAAACTATCGAAAAAAGTGCGTTTCGTAGTCGGTAGTGATGAAGAAAGCGGCTGGGGCGATATGGCTTATTATTTCGAACATGAAGAAGAACCAGATTTTGGTTTCTCGCCAGATGCTGAATTTCCAATCATCAATGGTGAAAAAGGAAATGTTTCTTTAGCTTTACGATTCAAAGGCGACAATGCAGGAGATTATGTATTGAAATCTTTTGTTTCCGGACTTCGCGAAAACATGGTGCCAGGAACAGCAACTGCAGCACTTCAAGTACCAAGTGCAGATGCAGCTATCGCGATGGAAGAAGCATTTTACCAATTCATCGAAGCCAATCCAGTAAGCGGAACGATTGAAGCAGACAATACGTATGTAAAAATCGAATTAGTTGGTAAAGGTGCACATGGTGCAAGCCCACAATCTGGTATCAATGCAGGTTCTTTCTTGGCATTGTTCTTAGACAACTATGAATTCTTAGGATCTGCTAAACAATTTATCCATGTAGCAGCTGCTTATGTCCATGAAGATTTCTATGGAGAAAAACTAGGAGTCGCTTATGAAGATGAAAAAATGGGCAAATTGACAATGAATGCTGGACTGTTTGCTTTTGAAGAGAATGGTACAGAGGAAGCGAACTTCATCAATATGAATTTCCGTTTTCCAAAAGGTGTAACAGTAGACGGATTGCAAAGTGACATCGAACAAACAGTGGGCCAAGAAGGCGCAACAGTTACTCGAGGTGCTCGCGTAATGGAACCACATTACGTACCAATGGATGATCCATTGGTGGCTACATTATTGCAAGTCTATGAAGACCACACTGGAGAAAAAGGCTACGAACAAATCATCGGTGGCGGAACTTACGGACGTTTGTTGAAACGTGGCGTTGCTTATGGAGCGATGTTCCCAGGATATACTGATACAATGCACCAAGCAAACGAATTTATGAGTCTTGATGACTTGTTCAGAGCAACAGCAATCTATGCAGATGCCATCTATCGTTTGGCGAAATAATTAATTAAAAAAGGATCAAGAATTGCAAATTATCTTTGCATCCTTGATCCTTTTTTTATTTTCTACTATGGTATTCATGATACACATGATATAGATTCAACTCGTACTCTTTCTTTGCGTTCGTGACGACCGTATCCAAAATCAGTCCTGTTACTAATGAAAGAAGGGCTAAAGTCATCAATCCAGTACTTAAAATCGCAGAAGGGATGCGTGTAATGAAGCTTGTCAACATATATTCACGAATCACAGGAATCCCCGTGACCAATCCAAATAAAAAGAAGAAGATGGTCCAGATCCCAAAGAAAAGCAAAGGTTTATAATCTTTGCACATTTTGATGATCATCATGATCACTTTGAATCCGTCAGAGAATGTATTCAATTTTGATACGCTGCCTTCTGGTCGGTCCCGATATTCGATTGGGATCTCAACGAACTTGAATTTTTTATCTAGAGCATGGATCGTCAATTCCGTTTCGATTTGAAAACCAGAACTCATAATAGGGAAGCTTTTGACAAAAATTCGATTGAATCCTCGATAGCCGGTCATGACATCAAGAATTTTTGTTTTATACATTCTAGTAATTGTATTTCTAACAAGGTTATTTCCAAAATCATGGAAAGGACGCTTATTCTCATCAAAGTAGGTTCCATTTGATAGACGATCGCCAATGACCATATCTGCTTCGCCAGAACGTAATTTCTCAAGCAAACCATGTACAGCTTCGGCGGGATAAGTGTCATCGCCATCTACCATCAAATAATAATCGGCATCAATATCAAAGAACATTTGACGGATCACATTCCCTTTTCCTTGACGTGGTTCTTTCTTTACGATTGCTCCACCTTGAACGGCCAATTCGTATGTTCGATCGGTCGAATTATTATCATAGACATAAATATCTGCTTCTGGTAATTCTCGTTTAAAGTCTGCAATGACTGTTGAAATTGTTGCTTCCTCATTGTAACAAGGAATCAGAACAGCAATTTTTTCTTGTTGTTCCATTTTTCACTCTCCTTAACTATAGAAAACAAAAGCTGAATTAAAAATACCTCATAATCAAAGTAAATGCTAGTTTTTCCCGCTAAATATCATTTATTTAAAAAGAAAATACTGGAATATGTGTTTAGAAAGACCTGTCTAAAAAACCACCCACTATAAAAGAAGGATAGGAGACCTCTCTTTTAGATAGTGGGTGCGTATTCGTTATTTCATTTTTTTGACGTATTAATCTATTGCGCCCTTTTTTCTTGAAATGTCTAATACGGTTCCTGTATGAGCATCTGCTAAAAATTCATAATAAACAGTTTCGCCATCTTCTATCCGAGAAAGCCCACCTCGATAAGCACTCGACCGAACGGCGAATTTTCTAATAGGTTCTTTTTCAAAAGAGATCCAAGAACCTTCGATTGCGCCTTCTTTTAAAAAAGATGTTTTGATATTTTCAAGCACTTGGTCTGCTGATAACACTTTTTTGCGATGATACCAAATCGTTGAAGCTACCCCGCTCAATAATCCTAGACCGATCCCAACGGCTAACCCGCCTTTAAAATAGCTTAATTCGCTTTCTTCATACATGTGGATATACCTCCTTCTTCTCACTTGCTACTCCTTGTGCTTATTTTACCACACTCTCATATTTTCTTTGAAATAAATAACCGCTACCAGAAAAAATAAGCTATAATAAATACAATCGGTCTGCAGAAAAAATCATATTTTATCCGCAGATCAATATAAGTCTGAGAGGAGTTTAGTCTGAAATTTAGACGAATAGCATATGGAAGAAAAAACATTTCAACGAATCAAAGAGTTAACAGAATTACAAGGAACAAGCGGTTTTGAACAAGACGTTCGAGCCTATATGGAAAGTCATATGGAACCGCTGGTAGATGAGTTACAGTTAGATGGTTTGGGCGGCATTTTTGGACTGCGCCACCATGAAGAAGCGGATGCACCTCGTGTAATGGTCGCAGCACATATGGATGAAGTCGGATTCATGCTGACACAAATCCAAGAAAACGGGCTTTTCAAAGTCGTCCCTCTAGGCGGCTGGAACCCTTACGTTGTTTCTGCTCAACGTTTTACACTTAAAACCTCTACTGGTAAGAATTATCCATGTATTTCTTCTTCCGTTCCCCCACATTTATTGCGAGGAACAAGCGGACAAAAATCAGTAGAAGTAACAGATATTTTGTTCGATGCTGGGTTTGAATCAAGAGAAGAGGCAATGAGTTACGGTGTCCTTCCAGGAGACACAATTGTGCCTTATGCTGAAACGATCAAAACAGCCAACGGAAAGAATATCATCAGCAAATCGTGGGACAACCGCTATGGCTGTACAATGGTATTAGAAGCTTTAGAAGCGTTACAAAATGAAACATTAGGTCATACATTGATTGCAGGCGCGAATGTCCAAGAAGAAGTAGGCTTACGTGGTTCTAAAGCTTCTGTCAATAAATTCAAGCCAGATCTGTTCTTTGCAGTAGACTGCTCTGCAGCAGATGACACAGTGACGAAAAATGGCACATTCGGACATTTAGGAGAAGGTACATTGATGCGTATCCAAGATCCAGGTTTGATCATGCTTCCTCGTTTGCGTGAGTACTTGCTGGATATTGCTGAAACAAACAATATCCCTTATCAATACTTTGTTTCAAAAGGCGGTACAGATGCAGGTGCTGCTCATACACAAAATGAAGGAATCCCAAGTACAGTGATTGGCGTAGTGGGACGTTATATCCATACGCATCAAACGATGTTCAGTATTCGCGATTTTGAAGCTGCACGAGAAATGTTGATTCAAACACTGAAAGGTTTGGATAAATCAACAGTGAACACGATCGTATACGGAAAATAACGCGATAGTAAAACTATAAAATCTGGCAAAAGCAACCTTTTGTCAGATTTTTTTTATAAAAAGAGGATCAATGTTTGTTAGTTCGTAAGAAAGGTGTATAATTTAATTGAAAAATACATAAAGAGAAAGTAGAGGAAAAAGAATGATTATCCCAAATAGTTTAGAAGAATTAGCAGGCTACGTAGAAACTGGAAAGAGTGTATTTTTCTTTACTGCCGGCTGGTGCGGAGACTGCCGTTTTATCAAACCGCAAATGCCTGAAATCGAAAATGACTTTTCTGATTGGCAATTTATTGAAGTAGACCGTGACAAGTACATAGATGTAGCCGCTGAATGGAACATTTTTGGTATCCCAAGTTTTGTCGTGATCCAAGACGGAAAAGAATTAGGTCGTCTAGTGAATAAAGATCGTAAAACAAAACAGGAAATCGAATCGTTCCTAGAAAGTGTAATAAAAGGCTGACATCTGTTAGGAGGGGTCAAGATGAATCAAGAATATAAGAACATTTTAGTAGGTATCGACGGTAGTGAACAAGCACTTGCTGCTTTCAAAAAAGCGGTAGAAGTGGCTCGCCGTAATAATGGGAAAGTATATGTAGCAAACGTAATCGATCAGCAATTTTATAACTTTATGGGCTATGCTCCTATTGATCAAAATCTAGTCGATCAGCAAACTGAAACAGCCAAGCAAATGATCGAAGAATGTAAAGAATATGGAAAATCTGTTGATTACACAAATATAGAAGGAATTATTGCCTACGGCTCTGTTCGTGAATCCATGGCAGTCAAATTGCCAAAAAAATATGCAATCGATCTAATCATGGTTGGGCAGTCTGGACTAAATGCAGTCGAACGCTTTATGACAGGAAGTGTAGCCAGCTACGTTATACGTCATTCACCTTGTGATGTCTTGATCGTTTCTGACGAAGAAGAACAACCAAGTAATTAAGCAAGTGGAACTTGTATAATCTTTTTAATCAATTCACTAAAACAGTAAAGGGACTGTGACAAAAGTCTTGTCACAGTCCCTTGTTACGAATAAATGGTGTTCCAGAAGAAGCTTCTTCGGAAATAAAGCATGAAAAAAATCTCATGCAGTGAATGCAATTTTTTGTTAAGATAAATCTCAGCAAAGGATAATGGAGGAAAGAACATGATTTTTGCTTATAACAAAGCACACGTCGGAGACACTTTGATGGTTATCATAGCCGACGATAAAGGAACAGAAAACACTGTTGAACGTAAATGGAATGTTGCTCGGATCAAAGATGAACAAGGTCAAGTTGTTGCTTGGAACTTTTTCCATATCTCCGATCATCTAACAATCGAAGGGAACGGCCAAGTAAGCTTAACAGATGAAGAATTAGCGAAATTGAATCGATTAATCAAAGAAGCAGGATTCGAAGAACAGCTTGAAGCTGATCATGAACCGAAGATCGTTGTCGGTTATGTCAAAACATGCGTCCCGCATCCTGACTCTGACCATTTATCGATTACTGAGACAGAAGTAGACAATGGGACAGTATTGCAAATCGTTTGCGGTGCACCAAATATCGAAGCTGGACAAAAAGTTGTCGTTGCAAAACCAGGAGCCATGATGCCGGATGGAATGATGATCTGGCCAGGAACTTTGCGAGGGGTAGACAGCTATGGAATGATCTGTTCCGCTCGTGAATTGCATTTGCCAAATGCTCCAGCAAAAAAAGGAATCTTAGTATTGCCTGAGGATGCCGTAGTCGGAGAAGCATTTCCAAAATAAAGAGGTTGTGAGCCTGCCGTTTCACTCTGAGTCGCAAGAAGTTGGCAGAAGAACACCATTTAAAAAAGAGGTTGTGACAAGTCTTTGTCACAACCTCTTTTTTTATTAATTTTCACTATTTTGATTTTGTTTTAATGCCGATTGATCGATCGTCAATTCAACAGTAGTTGTTTTTTCTTTCGAGCCTTCATAGTAAGTGATTTTGACAGAATCTCCCACTTTTTTCTTATACAAAGCAGATTGAAGTTCTACGCCAGAAGAAACTTCTTTGTCATCAATCTTAGTAATGACATCATATTGTTTCAATCCAGCTTTTTCAGCCGGTGTAGCTGTTTGGACATTTGTCACGATGACACCGTTAGTTACAGATGAAGGAATCTTCAATATTTGTTCTTGTTGCTGTGTAGAAACGGCAGATAAGTCGACCATTGTGATACCTAGAGCTGGACGTGTCACTTTTCCGTCTTTTTCCAGTTGATTGATGATATTCACTACATCGTTACTTGGAATAGCAAATCCCATTCCTTCTACGCTTACATTAGAAGTCGATTCAGAAGTACTTGCGATCTTACTTGAGTTGATACCGATAACTTGTCCTTCGATATTCACTAAAGGACCACCAGAATTTCCCGGGTTGATCGCTGCATCTGTTTGGATCGCATTGATATTGACTGTTTCGTTCGATTCATTCGTACTTGTTACTTGTCGATTCAAAGAAGAAATGATTCCTGAAGTGACAGAATTCGCATATTCAGATCCTAATGGGGAACCAATCGCAATCGCAGGTTCACCAACCTTCAGAGCGCTTGAGTCACCAAAAGAGGCAACCGTTTCGACTTTATCTGAAGTGATCTTCAACACCGCTAAATCTGAATAAGCATCTGTTCCAACTAATTCAGCTTTTACTTTCGTCCCGTCTTTCATCATGACTTCCAAACCTTGCTGTCCATCTACTACGTGGTTGTTTGTGACTACATAAGCAGTATTCCCGTCTTTTTTATAGATTACGCCGCTTCCTTCACTATAAGCTTCCAAATTACTATCATCTGAGCTGCTACTTTCTTCTTGCTGCCCGAATAATCCGCCAAAACCGCTTGATTGATTTTGACTTTGTAAGTTGATAACAGAAACGACAGCGTCTTGAACTTTATCTACCGCTTTGGTGATATCAGAATCTACATTGACTTTGACATTTTCGACAACTGTTTCACCGGCTGAATTTTGATTGCCGCTTGTAGCAGTAGAACTATTGTTGCCAGTGCCCATCGCTGCATAAAAAATGCCAGCTGTCAGTAGTCCTCCAACGATCCCTCCAACAAGCCCCAGACCCAACTTACGCCAGAGGCTATTATTTTTATTTTTTTTCATCTTTGGTGTCACATTTTTTCTATCCATGTGTTCCTCCTCCAATTACATTCATTTATCTACTTTTAGTATAGTCTTATTTGTTGACTTTAGTCTACTTTGAGACTGTGAACTTTTTATGAAAAACTTTAGGAAAAATCATTGTTTTCAGATGAAAATATTTGATTTTCTTTTTCCACAGATACTGTGTAAAACTACGCGAATAGGATTGGAAAAATAAGGGATAAAACATATCCACAGCCTGTGCATAAAGTGGATAAATTCTTATAAAACGTATGTTTGCCTAATAAATGTGATGAAATAAGGTAAAATAACACTGTTTTCTGTGGATAAACCTGTGGATGTTGTGCATAACTGTTGGGGAAATCTTTTTAACAAAAATAGCCAAAATAAACATATAGACGAAAAAATTGATTATAATAAACAAAGTGAGCGTGAAGATCAAAGGAGAGAAAACATGAATATCAAAATTATTTCAGTAGGAAAATTAAAAGAAAAATACTTGATCCAAGGTATCAATGAGTATGTCAAACGGCTGAATGCCTATGCAAAAATCGAATTGATCGAAGTTCCTGACGAAAAAGCCCCGGAGAATTTAAGTGAAGCGCAAATGAGACAAGTAAAAGAAAAAGAAGGAGAACGAATCTTAGCGAAAATCAAAGAACAAGAATATGTCTATGCCTTAGTAATTGAAGGGAAAAATCCCACAAGCGAATCTTTTGCTAAACAAATCGACCAATTAGGTATCCAAGGAAAAAGCCACCTTGTTTTTGTTATCGGCGGCTCTTTAGGACTCAGCGAAGCCGTCATGAAAAGAAGCAATGCTCAGATCTCTTTTGGCAAAATGACGTATCCACATCAATTGATGCGTCTGATCCTCGTCGAGCAAATCTACCGTGCCTTCCGGATCAATGCGGGGGCTCCGTATCATAAATAATGATATTTTTTAAAGACAGGGAAAAAATAGTAAAACAGGGGAGTATCAAATGAGTGAACTTAAAAAATTTTCTACGTCTACTTTAGCTGAGTTGCAAAAAGACGAAAAGCATCTTTACTATGTTTATTGCTTGGTCGATCCTAGAAACAACCAGACTTTTTACATTGGGAAAGGAAAAGGAAATCGTATTTTTGCCCATCGTCAAGCGGCAATGAGTATGTTAAGAAAATCAGATTTACTTGAAGAAAATGAAACAGCTAAAACATTGAAAATAAAAACCATCCAAGAAATAAACAGAATGAATCTACAAATACTAAGTTACATACTTAGTTATGGTTTAACTGAGAGCGAGGCTTATGCCAGTGAGAATACGTTAATCAATTATGCTCAACTGATTCAAGGACTTTCTTTGACAAATTTAGTAAAAGGGCATGGTTCTAAGGCAATGTTAGTGGAAGAGATAGAAGAGCAATATGGATTCCAACCGATGCCAATCAATGAAATAGCGACAGATGAGTTGATTTTAGCAGTAAAAGTGAGAGATGCTTTTAATCTTTGTAAAGATGAGTCAAAAGAATATCCGATTGACGACAGTTTTCGTGATGATGATAATTTAAAATCTCGTACGCTAGGTAACTGGGTAATTGGTCGCGATAAAATACATCGAATTCGCTATGTTATAGCTGTTAATACAGGAGCAGACAACGCGGTTGTTGCTGCGTATAAAGTTTCTTCTCAATATTCGGAATCGAAGAAATTTGAAAATGGCCGAACACGCTATGCATTTCAAGCATTATCGAATAGAGAAGATACTTTGCGAGAACTTAATTTATATAAACGATCTTTGCCAGATATCAAATTTGGTAGTGGGAGTGCAATTGCTTACATTAACAACTAGAATAACGTTAATTATAATATTCATTTTCAACGGTATTTCCGGTAGTAGTAGTTAGCTGAAATAAATGTAAATTTAACTATATATTATATCCATGAAGCCCAATCTTCTTTAAAGAAGATTGGGCTATTTTTAATGGCAAAGAATTTGTGCGCGTTTATTCATATCTTGTTTTGAGACATCTGGATATACCTAAAATTTATGCTCTTATTTTAACGGATAAAAAAGGCAAAGCACTAAAAACCTCAGTATTTTGTCTACAGTCTGAAACCACTAGCTTGCACCAATGGTTTTAATTAATTGAATTACTTGTATCACGTTTTTTACCAACTGAATTTTTTGTTCTTTTTCCTCTTCTTCTTTTTTTAAAGTTTCTATTAACTCCTCAAAAGATATTATGAATTCCTCTTTTATTTTGTGCGTATCAGTAAATTCTATAAGAAAGGCTTTTTCCAATTCTATAAAGAAGACTTCTTCAGGAAACAGTTTTCTTAAATTCTCATGTTCTAGTCTATGTTTAATTTTAGAGTTTAAATTTTCATCCTTGTGGAGAGAGACAGCCTGAAGATCGAAGATGTTAAAATTGAAATATGTCTTTGTTAAAGTTTCAAGAATTTTCATATGATCGTAACCCTTCCAAGGACCTTCATATTTCATTTGCATAAGATGAATTTTTTCTATCCATTCACTCCACGAATTCTTTTTTTCTTGAATTATTGGTAAAGCGTATTCAACTATATTATTTATAATATCTTTATAGTCAATAGTTAATTCAAATTCTCCTCCATTTAAATTATTATATTTATATATATCATAAATTATTTGTACAGGACAATTATTTTTAAGATACTCACTAGCTTTATCGAAAACGGACTTATTTGTAGTAGAATAAAAAAACTCTTCATAATATACAAAAAATTCCACATGTTTTTTCGTAATTTCTTTTATACTTCGAATTCTTGGAGTTGATTCACATTCATAATAATCAGCAACACGTCTACGATCATTAATATATATATTCATATCCCATTTTTCCGCTTCACCAATGGAACATAATGCTGTTACTTCACATAAAATATCAATTAGTATTTTGTTTACATATTCAAAGTCTAATTTATTCCAACCTAATTTTTCTAAATTTGTTCTAGTTTCATTAGATAAACTGGGTGAAAATTCATTGGGAAAGACGGGGAGATGATAGCATACTTTTTTTATATTAAATATATCAGGGTGTAGATAACTCTGGTTACCAGTAATAGCTGTTGCTGCATACCAAGTGCCATTTACTATGCTTTTTCTAGTAAATAATTCATTTATCAAAAGTATTAGTTTTCTTATTTCGCCATCTTCAAGTAGTCTTCTTGCTTCATTTAAATAAGAACTAGAAAAATTATTATAATCTTGGAAAGTCCATTCCTTAGAACGATAAGTTATTTCGTGTTCTAATTGTTTTTTTCTATATTCATCTATTTCAAGTTCATGTCTTTCAATATTGTTTCTTAACATTGTTAGTTGTAAATCATTTGTAGCACGTTGTTTATCTTGCTTTTTTCTATAGTTAATATCTTTTATAGCTTTTATGGAAAAAATATCATTAATCCAAGACATATAAGAATTCCTCCGATAAACTATTTTTAGTACCGTCTGTTTTTAATAGTATAAAATGAATCAAATTGAATATCAAATATATATTATATCCATGAAGCCCAATCTTCTATAAAAAAGATTGGGCTATTTTTTATGGCAAAGGAGGGAAAAGAAATGTTTCAAAATAAAGGACAACGTTATGTTACAAAGGGAGTAATGGACAGTTTGCCAGTGGAATTACAGGCTTTATGTTGGAATCTAATCGATCAAAACAGTCAAAAGCAACTTCCTTTAGACTATCTTCAAATTTTTGAATTTTCTACGGAAAAAGGAAATCAAAAGTTGGCTCATCGTCAAGAAGAACCGGAAGAAAGAAAAGAGTATCTGATTTCACCTAAGCTTCGTTTGAAATCAGTGTCTCAAAAAATATGGGTCATTGATTCGAGTGAGTATCAAACGATGTTATTACCAGAAGAAAACTAATATCTAAAAGAAAGGAGAGAAATGACTTGTTAGAAACGGCTATCGAAGTACTGGAAAAGTGTGCACAGCTAGTCACTACTCCTGAAGAGTGGGGCTATGAATCCGTTACGATGGAAAAAGAGGAAATTGAAATAGGTACGCTTCCTAAAGATGTTCATCTACCACGTTTAGTAATGACACATCTTTATATTTATTGCGCACCAGAAGATGGAAAAGACTATGTAGTTTATTTCATTACAGATATTACCAGCCAGCGAGAATTTGTTCGTGGGTTACTGGTAGAAGGACGATTGGTTTGGAGTCAGATTGGAGGAACGAATGAATAAGATCGATTATTTGAGAATGATTGCGAAATGTTTAGAAGATATCCTTACCGCGATTCATCAAATTCTGAAGAAAAAAGGAGAAAGAATATGAAATATTTTCAACTAGTATTGACACTTATAACGGCAATGGTGATTGAATTGCTTGAACAAAAATTAGCATAGGAGAAAAAGAGATGATTGAAAAAGAATTAGTGACCACACAAACAGAAGTTTGGCGAGATCCTCATCAAACCCATCGCTATGTTTTCAAACGACAATGGGCGATCAAAGGAAAAGAAGCGGAAGAGAAATTAGCGGTAGTCATTACTATTCGTCCAACAGATACAGAACCATTTACGAATGATTTGAGTATGTTATTAATCGAAAAGAATATCCGACAATTAGGATTTACTGGTTTTATTGCTGTGAATCTTTTTTCGTACACAAAAGCGAAAAGTCCTCGGGTATTTCTTCGAGGAAATGATGAACAATCTTTGGAAATATTAACGACTGTTTTTACAGAAAAGAAAATTAACACCATTATTTTTGCTTGTGGTTCGATTACAGCGACGAGTCAAGTGGCTTATGAACAAGCAAAGACTATTTACGATCCATTGAGTGCGAAACAAAAGAAGATGACCAAAGTATTGATAAATGCAGAAGGTAAGTTATCCCACCCACTAAGTATTCATGTTCGTAATGAATGGCAATTGGCAGATAGTCAATTATTATTTCAAGAAAAATAACGTTTTATTTTCTCATGTTACTTATAAGTAGTTTTACATGCTTTTTGACTTTAAAAATACATGTGATGATACATGTTATATGAATTATCAATGTACTCAGTAATATGCTATTTTCATTATGTAAAAAATAACAGGGGGTGTGTAGATGGAGATTGATGAAACTTGTTTGAGTAACTCTTATAAAAGTATGAATGACTTTTTTGAGGAAATGGAACTGGATTCAGAATTGCTCTATCAATTTTATCTTGCTTTTCGAGGGCAACAGATTTCTTTTCCAATGAAAATGTACGATCGTGAGTTAGTTAGAAAAAGAATCGAAAACATGATAGAACAGGAAAAAACTGTAGATATCCGTCAATTGACAGAAGTTTATGGTTTCTCTGCAAGATGGATTCAAAAAGTAATTAAACAAAAAGAAAGGAGACGAGTACATGGCTAAGCTGATTGTATTAGGTGGTTTAATTTACGGTGGATATTGGTTATATAAATATATGCTTGCGCATCCGAATATAGATAAAGGAAAAGTAATTAAGACAGTTGGGGTAATCATAGTTGGACTCATAGCTCTAACTAAGAAAAATAATACTAATAGCCCAAAAATAATGAGAACTTATCGCTGTAGAGGATGTGGAAGGGAAATTTCTACTAGTTTTAATCCATCTGAAAGCCCTCAAGGAAGAGATCGTTGTCATGCTGGCTATCGACATTCTTGGGAAAGGATTAACTAAATGAACACCATTGAGATTAATTGACTGATAGAATAAGTACGTGGGGGAGAAATTGAAAGGGGGAAATATAATGAAAAAATGGCTGTTATTACTAATTGGAATGGGAATTTTATTCACTGGTTGTACATCTGAGAATACGAGGACTAAAGCGACTATAGAAACTGATACAACAATTGAGACTAAAAAAAGTAAAACGCAATCAACTGAACAAACTACAACAGAAATGAAGCAATCTGTGGAAGCAAGTGCAAGTTCAATCACTGAATCTTCTTCTGAAGAGGTTAAGAATACTTTGTGGGATACGAATAAAGCTTCCCAATTAGAAACTTTTGTCACACAATGGGGAAAGACATTAGGTCAAGAATATAAAAGCTACAATCTTCAGAACAATGTAAGTCTGTATGGTACGCCTTTACCAAGTGCAGTTATTGATGGAAATTGGAAAATGGCAATCAATGAAGCACCAGTTACCGTACAATGGTCAGAAGATGGAACTGGTCATGCAGATTTCAATTTAGTAGCAGTTTATTCTGATGTAGAAACTGGAGAATATTTAGGGCAGCATGTATATTTCTTTGGCTTTCAAAATGGACAACCTAAAGTTTATTTAACGCAACAAAATCAAGGCAATGATAAAAACTACATGTACTTCAATGAAACTCAGAACCAACAGTTAAAACAAGGTTTCATTGATATTGTGAATGGACAAACTCCTCAAACTCCAGTAGTAGAAGAATCTACTCAACAAGCAACAACTACAGAAGAATCAATAGTATCTTCGGATTCTCCTTCTGCTTATAGTGTTGATCTATATGAAAGAGCAGAAACAATTAGAGGGTTATATGCTAGTCAAGGGCTTAATGAAGATATTTTAAATTCAATCCCAGATCAAGAAATTGTTGATTCTTTTGTAGGTAATGCTACGAATGCACAACTTGCACAAAGTACAACGAATCTATTAGAAAAATACCCTAATTTGAAATAAGAGTTACAAATGGACGGATCTTTTAGGATGATTAATCATTCTAAAACGGTTCAATAATTAGAGTTATACATCATCAAGTAATAACTGATTCTTAAAAAGCACCATAAGCTTTTTAAGAATCAGTTTTATCTATAAAGAGGGAGAAAGAATGTATTAAATGACTTTTTAACTAATATACATAAAAATAATAGGAACGATAATTGAAAGAGCACAAGCATTCTTTTGAATGAGATATTTAATTGAAAACCAATACAGTACTAGAAGTACCCAAAGTGACCAAAAGATAGTTGATAAAAAATGAGTAAGAAAAGTAAAATGAGATAAAAAATTGTCACTTTAGGTACTTTGGTACTAAGAAAGGCTTGTTTTTGTCTATTTGTTTCACTAAAGTATATAAAACAGAATTAATGCAGGAATCATAGAAAGTTTGTCATACTTTCTATGATTCCCTGTTTTACTTGACTTTTTGATATAATAAAATAGTTAAGAAAGTATTCAAGAGAATATTTTAGAAAATAGAGTTTATGAGTTTATGTACTGTAGAAAGAATTTGAGTGTCAATGATTTAGTGACTTAATATATGAATGAGGTGATTCTCTTGGTATTGGAAAATAAATTAGGAATAACCAATCAAATAGCTCTTGCGAAGGCAGAGGAACGAATAAGTAAACAAAAAGCAAAACATTTATATGATAGTGGAAAAATAAATGAAATAGAGGTTGGAACATTTAAGGGCTTAGCAACGATTCATTTTTATTTGTTTTCAGATATTTATAATTTTGCAGGAGAAATTCGAACAGTGAATTTGGCGAAGGGGAATTTTCGTTTTGCCCCATTAATGTACTTAGAAACTTCTTTACAGTATATTGATAAAATGCCTCAAAGTACGTACAAAGAAATTATTGAGAAATATGTTGAAATGAATATTGCCCATCCTTTTCGAGAAGGAAATGGTAGAAGTATGCGGATTTGGTTGGATCTTATGTTAAAGAAAGAACTGCAAAAGGTAATTGATTGGAATTTAGTAGATAAGGAAGACTATTTATCTGCTATGGAACGTAGTCCAATCAACGATTTAGAAATTAGTCATTTACTTTCTCAAGCACTAACAGAACGAATCCATGATCGTCAACTATTTATGAAAGGAATTGATGTAAGTTATTTTTATGAGGGGTATTCAGAGTATACGATTGATGATCTATAAATCTGTTTAGGTTTAATGTATTTCTACACAATTATTCTTACAATAAGAAAAGAGCTAACATAGAGACTCATAGAAAGTCCTTCATACTTTCTATGAGTCTTTGTTTTTCAAATAGGTAGATAAATAACATATGAATTCTTTTTTTGTTTTATGATAAAAATATGTAGTACCTAAAGTACCCAAAGTGACCAAAATATAGTTGATAAAAAAATGAGTGAGAAAAGTAAAGTGAAATAAAAAATTGTCACTTTAGGTACTTTGGTACTGAGAGTGTAAAATATTTTGTGTAAATAGAAAAA
>NZ_KV815576.1:0-6441 GCF_001814285.1 Enterococcus sp. HMSC076E04
TGCGGATGTAAAGTATTTAATTCAACCTATATAGGACGTAATGTTTCACTTTCTAATGAAGAATTGACAGCTTTGATCAAAGAAGCAATTAAAGAAAGCCCAACTGCTTTCAATGCTCAATCAACACGCGCAGTTATTCTTTTCGGAGATGCACATGAAAAACTTTGGGAAATCACTGAAGAAGTACTTCGCCCATTGACTCCAGCAGAAGCTTTCCCAAATACACAAAACAAATTAGCTGGTTTCAAAAATGGTTATGGTACAGTATTATTCTTCAAAGATACTGACGTGGTAAAAGGTCTACAAGATCAATTTGAATTATATGCAGACAACTTCCCAGATTGGTCAGAACAATCAAACGGAATCGCAACAGCGAACACTTGGGTAGCATTAGTTGATAAAGGATTGGGCGCAAACCTGCAACATTACAACCCAGTTATTGACGAAGCAGTTGCAAAAGAATGGAATATCCCTTCAAACTGGAAACTACGTTCACAATTAGTATTCGGTTCACCAGAAACACCAGCTGGGGAAAAAGAATACATGAACGATGCAGATCGCTTCCGTGTATTCGGATAATTTTACTTGAAAAAAACAGAGGTTGTGACAAACATCTTGTCGCAACCTCTATTTTTTATTCTGGATCGATCATAATATCAATCTCCGCCTCATCGTTCAAGCGTTGGGACAAAAATGGAACTAATTCTTCTAATGATGCAGAAAATTTCAGCATCGGTCCCCGCCATCCGTTTCGGAAAAAATTCATTTTTACAATTTTAGAACCTTTTGGTTGGTACAACACGATTTTATTGATTTCAGAAAAAGGAACACCTTTTTTATCAAAGCTATTCAAGACAAGCCCTTCTTCTGTAATTCCTCGACTGTCCAACAAAAAACTAATAAAAATCATCGCTGACAAAATCCCTTTTGCCAATTCATCTGCTGTAGGCTGGCTGATGAGTGTGTACCAAATGACTAGTACTACTAAGAATGGTATGACCAAGTAGACCCATCGATTCCGAACAGTCCGATAAATAATTTCTTTTCGCACCAGCCAAAGAAATAAGAACATAACAACAACGAATAAAAACAATAGGACCGTAAAAAATGTTACCATGACAACTCGCCTCGCTTTTTCTTCACCTGAAAACAGGAAAAGAATACTGATTTACCTTCTCAAAGAAATTGGACTTGCAGCACGCCGCACGTCCAATTATTTTCTTTATTCAAATGTATCATATTTTGCAACAACCATGCTTGCTTTTTCATCTAATAACTCTTGATCCTCTGCAGCACATTGGGCAACTTTGACCACGGCACAGTTTGTCATTTTTGATACAACTTCACCAACGACCGTTTTTGTAAAGCCAATTGGTTTGCATGCATATTGTTCTCCTAAATTAATCATTTCTTCCGTCATCAAAATCCTCCTAAACTGCTGGAACTTTTCTCCATATTACAATTGCTATTTTTTGGAGATTTAACTATTTGATTTTTTGTTTACAGTCAAAAATCAACCTTACAGGCATTATAGCGTACTGTTTTCGTTTTCACAATTAAAACAGCTGTTGTATCTAGAAGAATTTTTTCTAAAATAATAAATAATATTCCTCAAAAACTGATTATTTCTTACATATTTAAATAAAATACTTCCCTTCCCAATAAAAATACACTTATAATAGGAAAGATAAACAGCTGAAAAGGGAGATTTCCAATGAAGAAAAAAACATTTAAAAAACTATTGTTTCTAGGAGGTACAGCTACTCTTTTATTAAGTGGTACAAGTTATTACCTACATATCCATTCTCCAGAACATACAATGAATACTACACAAAAAAGTTCAACACAAAAAACGAAAAAAACAAAAGAGAAAGCAGAAGTTTTGCTAGATGTTCCATTAGAGAGCCAGTTTGACTCTCCTTCTCTAGAAAATGGCTGCGAGGTCACTTCGCTTTCCATGCTTTTATCTTTTTATGGTTATGAAACGACTAAAAACCAGTTAGCTGAACAATTGGATTACGTCCCTGTTTTCAATGCAGATGGGACTCATGGCGATCCTAATGAAGGATTTGTTGGAGATATCAGTGGCGGAGACTGGGCTATGGGCGTCTATGTCCCTCCTATTGCCTCTCTTGCTCAACAGATCGTCCAAACGGATTATCATACTTTACCAAAAACAGATGCTCAACTAGATGATATCAAAAAAGCTCTATCTAAAGGAAATCCTGTATGGACTTCCGTGACTATCAATTTTGAAGTCCCTGATGAAACTGATTTTATGACTTGGACAACAAACAACGGAGAAGTAAGAGTCACTCCACTTGTTCATGCTTGTGTAGTCACTGGATACGACAAAGAGAATATTTACGTCAACGACCCCTATGGCGTAAAAAATCGAGCAGTACCGATCAATGATTTTTCGGCCATTTTCACTGCAATGAGCGGACAAATGCTAACTTTGTAGAAAAGCTAGTAATTAAAGTAAAAATCCCTTATACTCTAGATACCGAACCTTTGAAGGGAGCACAGATAATGGAAAAATTCACTCATAAAAAAATGGATCCAAATGAAATTCCGATTATTTTTGTCCGTGACCGCAAAGGAAATGTTCAAGGTAAAGTTTCTATTAATGAGTGGAACGAACGGCGCAGACCTGCTACCCTCAATGAACTAGAAATCAAACTGTATCGTCAAGCTCTTGTCTATTATGGAGACCAAGAGTATGGAAAAGCAATCGATTTATTAAAATTTCTAATCGCTCGAACAGAGTACACCCACTTTGAATATATCGAGCGTTTAGCAAACATTTACCATATCATGAATGAACCTGTCAAAGAATATCAGTTGCTTGACTCCGTCTTGTCAGTAGCAGAGCGGATTGCCCTTCCTGCTGGACTGGAAAAGAAACTGGTGCGTCGCCTTTTACGAGTAAAACAACAACTATCTGATCAAGAAAAATAACTTGCGTTTTTTTAGAAAAGTGCTATGATTATTTTGTTGAATAAATGGGATGTAGCCAAACTGGTAAGGCACTTGACTCTGAATCAAGCAATTGTAGGTTCGAACCCTGCCATCCCAATTTGATGAGCTTGTTGATAAGAAATGAACCCCTGAAAAAAGAATGATCTTTTTTCAGGGGATTTTGGAATATTTTTATTATTTATTATTTAGTTTACATAATCTTATTATAATCAACAATTAAATCTGTAGCGCTCATACAGTAGATTTAGCCAATAATTGCTAATGCTTTTTCCGGAACTTTTTCTCTAGGAACTTCTTCATACGTTTCTATGTGTGCTCCTTTATTGCTGATTTTCAAATAATGATTTTCTTTTAACACAGAAAGTCCATTAAATTCAATTGTTCGTTCTTCCCCATCGGCATTAGCAGCTTTTTGAACATACCTTGCCGTTCCATGTTCATTTACTTCCTCTGGTTTTTGTGTTTTTACATAGACCTCACCTTTTTCAACTAATGGATTTAGTTGGTCAAGTATACCAGGGATTTCCCCGTAACTTCCTTCAGTATAGTATTTCAGTCCAAATAGCAAAATACCACTAATCGCCGCCAATCCTATCAAATATTTAATCACTTTCATCTTTCTACCTCCTTGTTATATATCCAGTATATGGGGCAATTAGAGAAATTCCATCCGTCCTAAGTTGGAGATTTTTCTCCTACTTTAGAAGCGAGAAACAAGTGTTTTTTTAGCAAAAATGATCGTTATTTGATATTATGGTGATGTGGATAATTTAGATTTTCTCGCTTTATCCATGGAAAAAAATCAAGTTGATGGCAAAGGATGTGTTCAAAATGAATCAAGAAGAATTATTTCAAAAAGTCAAGGAAATGATAAAAGGCGGCAACTTCGACGGCGCAAAACGATTTATCGAAGAACATAAAGAACAACTAGGTCCTTACAAAGAGAAAGCACAAAATCTTCTAAAAGACGTAAATATCGACAGTGTGAAAGACAAGTTCAAAAATCTATTTAATAAGTAGGAATTTTCATTTCTGGAACACCGTTTGTCCAGAAGAAGGGACTGTGACACGACTTTTGTCACAGTCCCTTGTTTTTTCTGAATCATCCTTACTAAAATAAGCGTGTCGGATCATAGTGATAAGTCACATTGCCGTTCAGCGATGCTTTTCCTACCACATATTTACGATTCTCCAATTTCAGCCATGCTTCTCGAAAAGCCATCAATTCTTCTCTTTTTACATCGATTTTTTCGATTTTTCCATCAATCAAATCTTGGATAAGTTGTTCATATGGATTCATTTTTTTCCTCCATTTACTGTGAATCAATAAGTTGTAAAAATAGGTTCATATGCCTTTTTAGTATCCAGATCTTCTCTGACTTTGACTGTCGTATAAATAATTTTTTCTACTGGGATACTATAATAACTACCTTCACCGTTATTGAATCGGTGAACGTCTTTCTTTGCTAAAATACCATTGATTTTATTCGTCAGTACACGTTGTTCGACACTATTGCTTACAACATAGTAAATCACCCGAATATTATTGATTAAATGCAAATCGATTTCTAACACTACATGATCCATGAAAATTCCACTCCTTCTTTCACTTTGATTATAGCAATTTTCCCCTATAAATTCAAAATCAATACATATTTTACTGGATAAATCCATAGAACTGCTTGCGCCTTCACGCACAAAGTGTTATTTTGTATCTTGGACTTTATTTATTGGAGGCAATAGTATGATCGCGATCGGTCAGTTCGTTTTTTATATTCCTTTTTTTATTATGCTAAGCATTCTTTTCTATTACATAAAATGGACGAAAAAGAAGTTTTCAGTTTTACTGGCCTCTTTACCTGCCGTATATTTTACTTATCAGATTTTTTCTTTTAGACATTGGGAAACAACATCTGTATTAGTGATACACATCATCGAATTGACGCTTGCAGTAGTTTTTCTAATCATTTGGATCTATTTTTTATATAAAAATCAGAATTGAATCCTAGCAGTTTCAAAAGAAAACGATTAAAGATCAGCAGAGATTTGCTGTATCTTTAATCGCTTTTTTCTATTCTGTGATACCAAAAAAATGTTTGAATCGATGAAGAAGCGTTCCTTGTTTTAATTCTATAAATTCTTGTGCAATCGGATATTTTTCTTCCAAATTTTCTTTGTTCTTTTCAATCAGACTTTTTGCTTCTTCATATTTTTTATCTGCACATAATACTTTTACTTCCTGTAAAACTTTTCCTGCTTCCATTTACCTCACCCTCTTGCCTTTTTTATGGCTTTAAGTTTGATTTAAGCTATACGCATTATTCTATATTCATCCCAAATAACCTTTTTTCATTTTTTACTCCTCGAACCAATCAGTTTTCTAAAGACTGATTGGTTCATCTTTTTTATTTTTCATCCATTTTATGCTGCTCTTCTGCTAATTTGTCTAATGCTTTAATGGATGTGACAGTTTTCGCATAATCATAGCTGTATAATTCTGTAAATTTATCAGGCAGAACAAACCACGCTGGATGGTAGCCGTTCGCAGTGATCGGGAATCCTTTGTCTTGTTGATTATCTCCATCCCACCTTACAGCAACACCTTTTTTTCCTTTCCACTTTATTAAAGCAATCGAGTATCCTTTTTTTGTTTGTGTGCCGTCTTCAATAATTGCTAAAATTTCTATTTTTTCTTTTGGTGCACGAACTTCTTGAGGGCGAACCATTTTCTATTCCTCCCTTATCTAATTACTTCACGACCAATACACTGCAAGGGGCATGTGAAACGACATAAGAAGCGGTCGATCCGACTAGTGCTTGTTGTATCGCTCCTTTTCCTGTCGCTCCCATAACGATCAAATCAATATTTTCTTGTCCAGGGATGACATTGGCAATCAAATTTCTTGGATCTCCAGTTTCAACTATTGCATGGATCTCAGCAATGCCGAACTCTTTGGCATCATTGATTTTTTTCAGCATGGCTACTTCTGTTCTTTGTTTTTCATCTGCATAGATTTTTGAAAAGGCATAGGCACTATGGGTCAGCTCAACTTTGTTGATGATTGACACGATAAATAAGTGGGCTTCATTGTCCTTTGCTAAGTCAAGGGCTTCAGCGAACGCTTTGATCGATTGTCTTGATCCGTCAACTGCTACCATGATGTTCTGGTATCTCTTACTCATTGGAACCGCCTCCTTTTTCTTTTATTGTAACATCTCAAGCAAAAA
The DNA here is from genome assembly GCF_001814285.1 of Enterococcus sp. HMSC076E04. NCBI lineage: Bacteria > Bacillati > Bacillota > Bacilli > Lactobacillales > Enterococcaceae > Enterococcus > Enterococcus sp. HMSC076E04. The sequence continues at coordinate 6,211 of NZ_KV815576.1, forward strand.
TACAAAAAATATACGCAATGTGTAAATAAAATGATGATTAATAGCAATTTTTTTCAAGTTATTTATACATTTCTGTTCTCATCAGAACACTTGTTCTAAACCTATCATTTCTGCATTATGTGGAATTTCTCATCATTTTTCACATGAGATGAACATCATTCTGTTACAAAAAACGTGGATTTGTCATAAATTGTCATGCTTCTTTTACCTATGAAATATTTTCACGTGTTA
>NZ_KV815577.1:0-46415 GCF_001814285.1 Enterococcus sp. HMSC076E04
GTCACAAGGAGCAATTTCAAAAAACAGCTTCTCACGTTTGATGAATATCGCGACTTGTGAACGAAGCATGGATAAGTGAACCTTCTTTTTGCCACACTACTTTTTTGTAACCAAAAAACGATGGAACGTTGTTTTGATTGCCCTTGATGCGGACAGTCTGAACAGGTTCCATCGTTTCTTTATTTTCTTCGTCTTCTTCTGTGTGTATTTCGCGGTTTTTCTTCTATTGTTGGATCAATCGTGCCATAAAAGGGACGATTGCGGTCAAGGTACCAGACATAAAGAATAAACAATGCAATACATAGTACAAAAAGGATTGCACCTATCATAAATCCTTCAGGCAAGTAGCTGAAAGTAACCGTGTGTTTACCTGCTGGAACTTTTAGCATCAAGAATGCGTTTTTGAAGTTGCTGACTTTGACTGGCTTCCCATCGATCTCGGCTTTCCATCCTTTGTCGTAAGGAATAGTTGTCACCAACATAGAATCTTCTGCGGTATCTACAGTTCCAGAAGCTTTTCTGCCAGAGGCTTCCATTTCGACACCTTTTTCTTTGATCTGATTCATTGCGGCTTGATAGGCTACAACATCTAGACCAACGACTTTCGGCTCCATGAAACTTACTTCTTTCGTCCCATAAAAACTTGCAGTAAATGTCACCGTTGTCTCTTGGGGGTAATAGCCAAGATCATAGTATTGTCCAGAAATATTGATTTGCGTTTTCCTTGATGTACCATTGACAGTGATCGTTGCACTAGAACTTTCTAATTGTGCAAAATTGGTTGGGAATAAGCTTAAGTAAGCTTGTGTATTTGCAGGTACATGGACTTCCCATGTGAGCTCTTTTGGTTGATTATCTGCCGTCTCTGAATAAGTCACACCAGTCGTTGTTTTTGTGATCGTCGTATTTAACTGATTCTTCAAAGTAGGCGTATAGAATGTAAAATACTGTTCATTTAGACCAGATAATGTATTGATCAAATTTGTCTGACTAGTTAAATTATCTGTTACGGGCTGCTCAATATCATTAACGGATAACGGTGCGGTAAATGCCAGTGGCAATGCATTGACATTCTGATACAGTGTATAGTCGCCGCTTTGACCAGCTTGGCGGAAGCCATATTTGCTGAACGTGCTTTCGTTCTTAGAAATGTTGTATTTGATTCCTGTAAAGCCATCCATCAGCAAAGTATTATTATTGTAGCGGATATTCAAATTTGTTCCTCTTGAACGGAACCCTAATGTATCCAGATAAGAGGAAGAATTACGATTTCTTATAGAAGAAAACAAGCTGATGCCGCTGTAACCGTAGTTGATCGAATCATTTGACGATACCGGATCCAGATTTTCCAAGCGGTAAAACGAGTCAGAATCTTCTTTTGTTTCATTTACAAGAGCTTTCAAGTCAGGATAAGGATCCGTATACAAACTGCGGGAAGCATAATTCCAATCATCAAGGATACCATGGATCATGCTGTTCGTATTGACTAATGCCTCAGCGGACATGATCAATAACAACAATATACTTAGATGGTTGAAGGAAAGTTTTTTATGCTGATAAAATCCCACAGCAAAAGCATAGATCCCTAAGAAAACAACTGTCAATACAAAGGAAGTCATCGTCACATAGGTGTAGCTTCCTTCAGGTTTGATGCCCCATGCCACCGCAAAGAGAGCAGCTACGACCAAAATGATTCCTAACAACAGCCCACGATCGTCTTGTTCTATCCTTTCCCATCCTTTTCCTGCAAGCAGGAGAACTAAGAAAGAGAACAGATAGGCATAACGGAATAAAAACATATTCGGTGCATGCATACCATGCCAAAACAAATTCAATGGAACAAGATAAAAACTTGCGATAAGTATGGCGAAAAGACCACCGTACAAAAACTTATTTTTCAACGGTACTTTCCGACTGGCAAAATAAAACAAGCAAAGGACCAGCGGAAGCAGACCTGCGTAAATGAACGGAATCGAACCGTATTTTGTGGTGTCATAAACACCAATCATGTTTTTCATGATCAGATCCAGATAAGAAGTCGCTTCTGTTTTCAACGTAGTGATTTGACTCAATGCTTCGCCATTTGACCGAAGATCCAGTACTGCTGGCAATACAATGATCATTGAAGCGCCGCCTGCCAGTAAAGAAGTGATCCCATAAGGAACAATCGATTTTTTGTATTCTGACCAGTTTGTCAATAGACGGGCAATAAAATATAAGAAAGAAAAGACACCAATCATGAAGCCCATATAAAAACTGGATAGAAACAAGAGCAAATAGCTGATGAATAAAAGTTTCGGCCGTTTCAGATCCATGACACGATGAATCCCCAAAATCACTAATGGAAGATAAACAAAAGCATCCAGCCACATGATGATCTCCGAATGTGCAGTAATGAATGAGATCAATGCGTAACTGACGCTAAGTGCAACATGCCCCCAGCGAGGAATCTTGAACGTGCGTGCAAGAAACCAAAAAGCTAATCCGGCGCAGCCGACTTTAAGCAAAGTCAGAACATAAAGTGCATCTGGCATCATCTGGTTTGGAAAGAAGAAAACCAGTGGCGTGAAGATCCCGCCGAGATAATAAGAAATCAAAGACAGATAATTCAAGCCCAGAGAAGCATTCCATGTATAGAAAATACTTTGCTTTCCAAGAAGGACATTTCGGAAGCTTGCATGAAAATTAGAAAATTGTGAAAAGGCATCACTTGCCAAAATACTTCTGCTGCTCCCGGGATAGATCCCGATACTTAGATAAACAAGTGCTAAAATCAAAAACGGAATCAGGAAACTAGCTGCTGCGTAGCGTCCGTTTTCTCTAAAAAATGACTTTAATTTTTTTTTCATATTTATTTTCCACCAAATTTCTATGAAGTTGTATTTAGTTTATCATATCCTTGTTTTTCTCTGCTTAAAAAGAGTCTAGTTTTCATAAAAAAATAAAATTTGGGAATAAATAACTTCATAATTTGTTCGTATAACAAAAATAAACACAAAAAAAGGGGAGGAATCAAAAATTCCACCCGCCAAAATTTTTATTAAATAAAAAACCGTTCACTATCTGAACGGTCCAAGTATCATTCAATTAAACGCGTTCAACTTTTCCTGATTTCAAAGCACGAGTTGACACCCAAACTTTTTTAGGTTTTCCGTCGACCATAACGCGAACTTTTTGTAAGTTAGGTTTAACAGTACGTTTTGTTGAGTTCATAGCGTGTGAACGGTTGTTTCCACTTTTTGTCTTGCGACCTGTAAAGTAACAAACTTTTGCCATGGTAATTTCCTCCTTTGCCTTGATTTGGAGCAATAGAATAATTCAGCTCATACCAGACTAACATATCATATAGATTGGAAATTTGCAAGTACATTTTCATGGATACAATTGACATTTGTGAAGAATAATTGTAAATTAAACAGGGTTATACCTGAAATTTTGCAAGGTTTTTGAGTACTTTGGGTAACTGCCTTTTATTTCAAGTTGCGCTATGATAAAATATGATAGAAGAAAAATGGGAGTATTTTACCCGTTAAGGAGGCTCATTCATGGCTGTAAAAATTCAAACGTCAGCTGGAACCATTGAAATTACCAATGATGTAATTGCAACAGTTGTTGGTGGCGCCGCGACAGATGTGTTCGGTGTTGTAGGAATGGCCAGCAAAAATCAAATTAAAGATAATATTACTGAGATTTTGCGTAAAGAAAATTACTCAAGAGGAGTAGTTGTCCGCCAAGAAGATAATGGTATTGCTGTAGATGTTTATACGATTATCAGCTATGGTACGAAAATCTCTGAAGTTTCTCGCAACGTCCAAGAAAAAGTGAAATACAATCTAGAGGCATTATTAGGCGTAGCTGCCAATTCAGTTAATGTCTTTGTACAAGGTGTTCGTGTACTGCCAGACTAGGCAGGAGACTGGCTGATAACTCAGCAGTCGATCTGAAGGAGGATTATCTAGGTGAGTGTAACAGAAATAAGTGCAAGCCAGTTCCAGGAAATGGTGCAGGCTGGTGCGAATCGTCTGCAAGTAAATGCAGAATACGTCAATTCATTAAATGTATTCCCTGTGCCAGATGGCGATACGGGAACAAATATGAATCTATCTATGACTAGTGGAGCGAAGGCAGTAGTAGATTCAACCTCAGAAAAAGTAGGAGAATTAGCAGCAATGCTTTCAAAAGGATTGCTGATGGGTGCGCGCGGAAATTCCGGCGTTATTTTGTCTCAATTGTTCCGAGGATTTTCTAAGCAAATTCCAGATGTTGTCTCATTAAATGCTTCTGATCTTGCTGCAGCATTCACTCATGGTGTTGAAACTGCGTATAAAGCAGTAATGAAACCAGTAGAAGGAACGATTTTGACAGTAGCTAGAGAAGCAGCAAAAGCTGGAGAAAAGAAAGCGAAGAGTACAGACGATGTCGTTGAAGTGATGACAGCTGTTGTAAAAGGAGCAAAACGTGCTTTAGCTAAAACCCCAGACTTGCTTCCAGTCCTAAAAGAAGTCGGTGTTGTAGACAGTGGAGGACAAGGATTACTGTTTGTTTATGAGGGCTTTTTAAGCGCATTGAATGGAGAATTCCAAGCGGATGAAACATATGAACCTTCTCCAGCAGAAATGGATGATATGGTCAATGCAGAGCACCATCGCAGTGTCCAAGGACAAATGGCGACAGAAGATATCCATTTTGGTTATTGTACAGAGATCATGGTGAAAATCGGTGAAGGGCCTACTGTTGATAGCACGTTCGACTACGAAGAATTCCGTAACTATTTAGATGGTATTGGAGATTCTTTACTTGTGGTCAATGATGACGAGATCATCAAAGTCCACGTGCATACAGAAAACCCAGGAGAAGTCTTGAACTATGGACAAAAATTCGGTTCATTAGTCAAAATCAAAGTCGACAACATGCGCTTGCAGCATGAGACGATTTTGGAACACGATGAAGAAGTGAACGAGTTTGCGAAAAAAGAAACACCACGTATCCCGTATGGTATCGTAGCAATCGCTGCTGGTAAAGGCGTCCAAGAGCTGTTTGAAAGTTTAGGCGCTAATTATGTTATCAGTGGTGGGCAAACAATGAACCCAAGTACGGAAGACATCGTTAAAGCGATCCAAGAAGTGAACGCAGATAAAGTGATTGTCTTACCGAACAACAAAAACATCTTCATGGCAGCTGATCAAGCGGCAGAAGTAGCAGATATCCCAGTAGCAGTTGTTCCTTCAAGAACGATTTCTCAAGGATTGACGGCTATGCTTTCATTCAATGATCAAGCTTCTTTAGAAGAAAACAAAGAAACGATGACAGAAATGTTGTCTAGCGTCGTAAGTGGTCAAGTCACTCACGCAATCAGAGATACCTCAATCGACGGTGTAGAGATCAAAGAAGGCGACTTTTTAGGCATGATCGATGGAAAAATCATGATCTCTAACCCAGATATCACAGCAACAGCGTTAAGCACACTAGAACAAATGATCAATGAGGACACAGAGATCGTAACGATCTTAGCAGGTGATGAAGGAACAGTTGAACAAGCAAATGAATTTGCTGAGAAACTAACAGAAAAACATCCTGATTTGGAAATCGAGATCCACCAAGGAGATCAGCCTGTCTATCCTTATCTATTTTCTGCTGAATAATTCCTGTGACAGAATATCTTTCTAACACAGTATTCATTCATAAAAGGCCTTCGGTTAGTGATCAGGTATGATCACTGACCAAGTCCTTTTTTTGTTAAAGGAGGGAGGAAAAAATATATGCGTTCTTTAGATGATCCAATCACTATGCTGGCAGGAGTCGGAGAAAAAAGAGCGGCTAGTCTTGCCAGCTTGGGCATCCAAACGATTGAAGACTTACTGACTTATTATCCTTTTCGCTACGAAGATATTCAGGAAAGAAATCTAAACGAGATCCAAGATCAAGAAAAGGTTACTTTGAAAGGAATCGTAGTCTCTCCTCCTGTGATGAATCGATTTGGTTATAAAAAAAGCCGATTGCAATTTCGAATGATGCAAGAACATGATGTGTTCAACGTTTCTTTTTTTAATCAACCTTATCTAAAAGAAAAAGTCATTTTATCGGAGGAAATCGCTGTATACGGTAAATGGGATGCAAAGCGTAAAGCCTTGAACGGGATGAAGATATTAGGTTCTCAAACAATGGATGACTTTTCGCCGATATATCACGTCAACAAATCGATTCGTCAAACGACATTAGTTGATCTAATCAAAAAAGGGTTTCAAGAATACGGCACATTGATCGAAGAAAACCTGCCGAACAACCTTGTGGAGAAATATCGACTACTTGACCGAGCTTCTGCTGTAAGAAGTATGCACTTTCCGAAAAACCACGAAGAAAATCACCAAGCCAAACGACGTGTCGTTTTTGAAGAATTCTTTTTATTTCAAATGCGTCTTCAAGGATTGAAAAAAGCAGAAAAAGCAGAAACGAATGGCTTGGAGATCCTTTATGATGTCCAAAAATTAAAAGAATTTACTCAAAAGTTGCCTTTTGAACTGACAAATGCCCAAAAACGGGTAACGAATGAAATCTGTCGGGATCTTCGCAGTCCTCAACATATGCAGCGACTTTTGCAGGGAGATGTAGGTAGCGGAAAAACAGTGGTTGCCGCAATCGCATTATATGCCACCGTTATAGCGGGTTTCCAAGGTGCGTTGATGGTGCCTACCGAAATCTTGGCACAACAGCACATGGAAAGTTTGCAACAGCTGTTTGATCCCAATGAAGTAACGGTCGCATTGCTTACAGGGTCAACGAAAACAAAAGAACGACGGGAACTCCTTGAAAAACTAGAACGAGGAGAAATCAACGTCGTGATCGGTACACATGCATTGATCCAAGATGGAGTTGAATTTCAGAATTTAGGTCTAGTTATTACGGATGAACAGCACCGTTTTGGTGTGAATCAGCGGAAAGTCCTTCGTGAAAAAGGCTGGCGACCTGATGTCTTGTTTATGACAGCCACTCCGATCCCTAGAACGCTAGCTATCACAGCGTACGGTGAAATGGATGTATCGATCATTGATGAACTTCCAGCTGGACGTATCCCGATTGAAACACGCTGGGTAAGAACACCTCAATTAGACAGTGTACTGGATTGGACAAGGAAAGAACTGGCAAGAGGACATCAAATGTATGTCATCTGTCCACTGATCGAAGAATCAGAAGCATTAGACGTAAAAAACGCAGTGGAAATCTATGAAAAACTTCGTGAATTATTTGCACCAAAATATGAAGTTGGCTTGTTACATGGTAAAATGAAGAATCAGGAAAAAGAAGTGATCATGGAAGCTTTCAAAGATAACCAGATGCAGATATTAGTTTCTACTACGGTAATAGAAGTAGGGGTAAACGTGCCAAACGCAACCGTCATGCTGATTATGGATGCGGATCGATTTGGTTTGGCACAGCTGCATCAGCTTCGTGGACGTGTTGGACGCGGAAGTGATGCTTCCTACTGTATCTTAGTTGCTAATCCCAAAAATGAACTAGGCGTGGAGCGGATGAAAATCATGACAGAGACCACCAATGGTTTTGTACTAAGTGAAAAAGATCTGGAATTACGCGGTCCCGGTGAAGTATTCGGCTTCCGACAATCTGGTTTACCTCAATTTGCGATTGCTGACTTGGTGACAGATGGAAATGTTTTGGAGGTAGCCAGAGAAGAGGCTGCAGCTCTTTGGCAGATAAAGAATTGGCAGATGCTGCCTGAGTATCAGCCTCTAGCACAAAGCCTCCAGATAGAAAATCAGGATAATCGTTATTTCGATTAGCAGACTATGCTATACTTTATAATGATGATGGAAAAAGGAGTGGGAACAATGAAAATTGCCGTAGATGCAATGGGCGGAGATCACGCACCTCAAGCAATTGTAGAAGGCGTGGCTTTAGCGCAGCAAGATTTTCCAGAAGTAGAATTCTTACTTTACGGAAAAGAAGCAGAAATCAAGAAATACTTAATAAATGAAAAAAACATCACGATTATCCATACAGACGAAAAAATCAATAGTGATGATGAGCCAGTAAAAGCGATCCGACGGAAAAAGACTGCTTCAATGGTCCTTGCTGCACAAGCAGTGAAAAACGGCGAAGCGGATGCTATATTTTCAGCAGGGAATACAGGTGCGCTGCTAGCAGCGGGTTTGTTCATCGTAGGACGTATCAAAAATATCGAACGCCCTGGCTTGATGTCTACTTTGCCAGTAGTAGGAAAAGAAGGTGCCGGTTTCGATATGCTGGATCTTGGCGCTAACGCAGAAAACAAACCAGAACATTTGTTGCAATACGGTATTTTAGGTTCTTTCTATGCACGTAAAGTCCGAGGGATCGGACGTCCCCGCGTTGCTCTTTTAAACAACGGAACAGAAGCCACAAAAGGTAGTGAAGTGACGAAAAAAGCCTATGAACTTCTTCAGAATGAAACAAGTTTGAATTTCATTGGAAATGTAGAAGCGCGCGAGTTGCTCAATGGTGTGGCTGACGTAGTAGTCACAGATGGATTTACAGGCAATGCTGTTTTGAAATCCATTGAAGGAACGGCAATGAATATGATGGATCTATTAAAATCCGCTATTCTAAACGAAGGGATCAAAGGGAAAATGGGCGCCATGCTTTTAAAAGACGGCTTGCGTTCTTTGAAATCTGAAATGGATTATTCCAAACATGGCGGAGCTGTTTTGTTTGGCTTGAAAGCACCAGTCATTAAAACCCACGGAGCAACAGGTCCTGATGCTGTCCGCTATACGATCCGCCAAATCCACACGATGCTTGAAACAAATGTAGTAGGACAGTTAGTCGAACAATTTGAAAAAAGCGAAGAATAATATTCAGATAGCTGAGGCAATCCGATTCGTTAAAAAAAGGTGGACATTCCTGAAAAATGTCAGTAAAATTAGCCATGGTGTAGGTAATTGACAAGTGTATGATTCTTGGAGGTGAAAAAGTTGACTCGCGAAGAAGTATTTAACAAAGTAGCGAAAATTATTTCAAATCATTTTGAGATAGATACCGATAAAGTGACGGATGAATTGAACATCAAAGATGATTTAAAAGCTGATTCAATTAGTATTATGGAGTTCGTTTTAGAACTTGAAGATGAATTCGGTACAGAAATTTCAGATGAAGACGCTGAACAAATTGAAACAGTTGGCGGCGCAGTAGATTATATCAGCAGCCATCTCAAATAATTTCAATAAAAGCAAAGAAGGATAAAAAGTTGTATGCAACTTTTTATCCTTCTTTTTTTAATCTTTTTGACACGGAAAAGACATTTTTCTGATAATTCTGGCGATAATTAGAAATTATGTTGCAAAGTAAAGTGGTTTTCTATATAATTATTAATAATTCATTACACAAAGATAAGAATAACCTTTGTTATAAAACGCTTTATTCTGTGTAATGTTCTTTTTTTACTAAGAAAAACTTCCGTTTAGGAAGCAGAGAGGGGTATTCGATTGTCAGATAATCAATTATTAGAAGTTCAGAACCTACATACAGGCTTCCGACTCAAAGATGACTATTACGATGCAGTAGATGATGTTTCATTTACTTTAGACAAAAACGAGATCTTAGCAATCGTTGGGGAATCTGGGTGCGGGAAAAGTACATTAGCTACTACGATTATGGGATTACTTGATCCTAATAACACAAAAATTACAGGTGAAATTTTATATAACGATCTGAATTTAATCGAACTGAACGAAACGCTTTATAATAAAATCCGCGGAAATGATATCGGAATGATTTTCCAAGATCCGTTGTCTGCATTAAATCCTCTCATGAGAATCGAAGACCAGATCAAAGAAGGACTTTCCTATCACACAAAGATGAATGCAGAACAGCGTCAAGCTCGCGCACTGGAATTACTAGAACAAGTAGGGATTCCTAATCCAGCAAGAGTTGGACGTCAATATCCCCATGAATTATCAGGCGGTATGAGACAACGTGTCATCATCGCAATCGCAATCGCCTGCAAACCTCCAATCGTCATTGCAGATGAACCGACGACAGCCCTAGATGTAACCATCCAAGCCCAGATTCTTGATTTACTGAAAGATCTTCAGGAAGAAACAAAAACAGGGATCATCCTGATCACTCATGACTTAGGAGTCGTAGCAGAAATGGCTGATCGAGTGGCAGTGATGTACGGCGGACAGTTTGTTGAAGTAGCGGGTGTAAAAGAACTGTTTGATCATCCGAAACATCCTTATACGCGCTCTTTATTGAACTCTATACCTCAAGAAGGAAATCATGATGCAGAACTCCATGTGATCGAAGGTGTCGTTCCTTCTCTGAAAAACATGCCTCGTAAAGGGTGCCGATTTGCTCCACGTATTCCGTGGATACCAGCAAGTGATCACGAAGAAGATCCTATCCTTCATGAAGTCGCTCCGAACCATTTGGTACGTTGCTCTTGCTACAAGCATTTCCACTTTAGAGACGAAAAAGGAGAGGTGTAGATGACAGAATTAATCACAATCAAAGACCTGAAAGTTCATTACCCTATTCGCAGTGGATTCTTCAATCGAGTAACGGATCATGTATATGCTGTAGATGGTGTGGATTTTATCATCGAAAAAGGAAAGACATATGGTTTGGTGGGAGAGTCCGGTTCCGGAAAATCCACTACAGGAAAAGCAGTCGTTGGTTTAGAAAAGACGACAGCTGGACAAATCATGTATGAAGGAAAAGATGTAACGAAGCGAAGCAACCGAAAAAAAATGGGTTATAACAAAGACGTACAAATGATCTTCCAAGATTCAATGTCTAGTTTGAATCCTAAAAAACGAGTATTGGACATCATTGCAGAACCTATCCGAAATTTTGAACGGTTAAGCGATCAAGAAGAAAAGAAGAAGGTAAAAGGATTGCTAGATATCGTTGGGATGCCGGAAGATACACTTTACAAATATCCTCATGAATTTTCAGGGGGACAACGCCAACGTCTAGGAGTAGCCCGCGCTGTTGCTACTAATCCAAAATTAATCGTGGCCGATGAACCGGTATCTGCTCTGGATCTATCTGTTCAAGCGCAAGTATTGAATTTCATGAAACGGATCCAGCAAGAATACGGTCTCAGCTATTTATTTATTTCTCATGATTTAGGTGTAGTAAAACATATGTGCGACAACATCGCAATTATGTACAAAGGTCGATTTGTAGAAATCGGTACAAGAGAGGACATTTATAATGACCCGCGCCACATCTATACGAAACGTCTGCTTTCAGCAATTCCGAAAATCGATGTAGAAAATCGGGAAAGCCACAAAGAAAATCGCCGAAAAGTAGAACAAGAGTATATCCAAAACCAAAGAGAATACTATGATGCGACTGGCCGAGTCTACGATTTGCGTACGATCACAACTACACATAAAGTGGCGTTGAAAGATGGAGGTGCGAGCTAATGTGGAAAACGATTCTGCGACGTGTTTTATTGATGATCCCGCAAGTTATTATTTTAAGTGTTCTGATCTTCTTATTAGCCCAAGCGATGCCAGGGGATCCATTTACTGGTTTGATCAACCCAAACCAAGATCCGGCAGTGATCGAACAAATGCGACAATCAGCTGGATTGAATGACCCATGGTATGTCCAGTACTTCCGTTGGATCGGAAATGCTTTGCAAGGCGATTTTGGTCAAAGTTTCTTATACAAACGCTCTGTTGCTGACCTAATCGGTGAACGGATCATCAACACGTTATATCTATCGATCTTGACAGTTGTCCTTACTTATTTGATTGCTGTGCCTCTAGGGATGCTAGCAGGCCGGTATCAAAATTCGATCTTGGATAAGATCGTCGTGATTTATAACTTCTTTAGTTTTGCTGTTCCGTTATTTATCTTCGGCTTGATCATGCTGTTTGTTTTTGGTTATCGTTTAGGCTGGTTCCCAACCAGCGGTTCTCAAACACTAGGTTTGCAAGGGGGATTTATCACTCAGTGGATAGATCGCTTGAAATATATTCTGCTACCATCGATTACCCAAGCATTTCTGGCGACTGCCGTTACGATCCAATATCTGCGAAGCGAAGTAATCGATTCGAAGTCGCTTGATTTTGTCAGAACAGCCCGTTCCAAAGGGGTACCGACGAATAAAGTATTCAGTAGACATATCTTCCGGAATGCAGCGTTGCCGATGGCTTCGCAAATGGGGTATGAAATCACTTCGTTGATTGCTGGTTCTGTAGTTATCGAAAAGATTTTTGGCTATCCAGGAGTCGGGAAACTATTTATTGACTCTATTGGTCAACGAGACTACACCGTGATCACATCCTTAGTATTGATTTTAGGAATCGCGACGCTAGTGGGGACATTACTGTCAGATATCATTATGAGTATCGTTGACCCGCGTATTCGGATTCAATAAAACCAATCAGAAAGGAGAATGGATCGATGAGTGAAAAAAACAATACAGCAGTTCAAGAAAGTATCCCTCCTATGGGGATACGAATGATTGCTCGAGAATTTAAAAAAGATAAGATCGCTATTTTTTCATTAGGTTTGCTAGTGGTTTTATTATTAGTGATTTTTATCGGTGCGATGCTGACCGATCAAGATAAAGTGATGTATGTTAGTATTTTTGACAAATATGCTGCCCCAGGAGCAGTTTCGACACAAGGACAAAAGTTCATTCTGGGAGCAGATGAAGGCGGACGTGATGTATTAGGTCAATTGATCATAGGTGCTAGAAACTCTGTTACGATCGGATTTGCGATCACGATCCTTACTTCGATCATCGGGGTTGGATTAGGGATCATCTCTGGCTACTACGGAGGGATCATTGACAACATCTTGATGCGAATCGTTGATTTTATCATGATTCTACCGATCATGTTGATCATCATCGTCTTCGTATCGATTATTTCCAGATACAATGTCTGGTCCTTTATTTTCATCATGAGTGCATTTTATTGGGTAGCTAAAGCCCGATTATTCCGAAGCAAGACATTATCTGAAGCAAGAAGAGATTATGTCAGTGCCTCAAAAACAATGGGAACAAGTGATTTTAAAATCATGTTCCGCGAAATCATGCCGAATCTAAGTTCATTGATCATTACGAACTTGACAATGAACTTTGCGGCAAACATCGGTATCGAGACAACTTTGACTTTCTTAGGTTTCGGTTTGCCGGCAAATGTACCTAGTTTAGGTACACTGATCGGTTATGCAAGTAATGGAGAAGTCTTAGTGAATCGGCAATGGATCTGGTTACCCGCATCAATCCTCATTTTAGTTTTGATGTTGAGTATCAATTATGTTGGACAGGCATTCAAGCGTTCTGCAGATGCACGCCAACGGTTAGGCTAGTTATAGAAGCGAAGGGGGAAATAGGAATGAAGAAAACGATTTTTGGATTTGCAACGCTGATGTCTGCGGTCGTTCTTGCAGCATGCGGGGGCGGAGGTACAGATACTTCTGGAAATAACTCTGGAGGCAACAGCAATAACAAAGAGGAATTAACTTTTCCAATCGCAACAAAAAACAATGATGATGCAATCGAAGACGGTGAATTAGAAGCTGCGGTCGCAACGGACAGTCAGTTCAAAGGATTGTTCCAGTGGGAGTTTTATCAAGATTCATATGATGCAGCGTTTATGGCACCCTCTCACGAACCATTGTTTGCAAACGATGATGATTTTAGAATCACAGATGACGGAGCTGCAACACTTGATCTAGACGAAGATACGAAAAAAGCGACAATCAAAGTAAAAGACAATGTTAAATGGTCAGATGGTGAAGATGTAACGGCGGACGATGTGATTTTCCCTTACGAAATCATTGGGAATAAAGATTACACTGGTATTCGTTATGACGATACTTTCCGTAACATCGTAGGTATGGAAGAATATCATGATGGAAGTGCCGATACGATCTCTGGAATCAAAAAGATAGACGACAAAACAGTTGAAATCGAATATAAAGAAGTAAATCCAAGCATGCTTCAATCGGGTGGCGGTATCTGGACATATGCAGCACCGAAACATACGTTAGAAGGTGTAGCAATCAAAGACATGGAATCAAGCGATCAAGTACGTAAAAATCCAGTGACTTTCGGCCCTTATTACATGAGTAATATTGTTGCAGGAGAATCAGTAGAGTACTTACCAAACGAGCACTACTGGAACGGTACACCTAAATTGAAAAAGATCACGATGAAATCTGTACCGATGGCTAGTGCAACTGAAGCATTGAACTCTAAGCTATATGACATGATTTTCCAAATGCCAACAGATACTTATGATACGTATAAAGAAATTGCTGGCTATACAAACTTAGGACGTGAACAAACTTCTTATACTTATCTAGGATTCAAGTTAGGTAAATGGAATTCAGATACAAAGAGTGTGGAATACAATCCAGATTCAAAAATGGCTGATAAATCATTACGTCAAGCCATGGGCTATGCATTAGATAACAATGCAGTAGGTGAACGTTTCTACGCAGGTTTGAGAAGCAATGCGACTTCATTGATCCCACCAGTATTCCAGTCATATCACGATGATGAAATGAAAGGATTCACACAAGATTTAGACAAAGCGAAAAAACTATTGGATGATGCTGGCTACAAAGATGTGGACGACGATGGTTTAAGAGAAGACAAAGATGGAAACAAATTAACCATCAACTTTGCTTCGATGTCCGGTGGAGAAACAGCGCAACCATTGGCAGATTACTATATCCAACAATGGAAAGAAATCGGTTTGGATGTCCAATACACAACAGGTCGTCTGATTGAATTCAACTCTTTCTACGATAAATTAGAAAACGATGATCCTGAAATCGATGTTTACCAAGCTGCTTGGAATACAGGAACTGATCCAAATCCAAGTGGACTATGGGGACCAAATGCAGCATTCAACTACACTCGTTATGAATCAGAAGAAAATACAAAATTGATCAACGATATCAGTTCAAGCAAAGCATTTGATGAAGACTATTTGAAAGAAGCCTATCAAAAATGGCAACAATATGCGTTTGAAGAAGCATTTGCGATTCCAACGTTGTTCCGTAACGAAGTATTGCCAGTCAACGACCGTGTCAAAGACTGGGATTGGTCCTATGATGTACCAAACCCATGGGCAAATGTTTCTGTTACAGCAGATTCACGTTCATAATCAAAAAAAATGACCGAAAAAGGACGATGTCCTTTTTCGGTTTTTTATTTACTGTTATTTTTGTATAGCGAATAAAAATAAAGTAGTTTTTTAAAATTTTATTTTAAAAACGCGTTGAACATAAATGTGTTATTATATATAATTTAAATAGATTTTAAAAAAGAAGATTGAATGAAATATATGTTATTTAATTTAAGTCAAATAAAAATAATTGTTATTTTAAACTGATGAAAATCTTTCGCGTAGTTAATAAAAGAGAAGGTTCACACTTATCTCTTTTTAAAATAAAAAAAGGGGGACCGAACGACTGTCGCCTTGTTGCTTGTTCAAGTATGTTTCAATAGTCACTCGTGAGACACTTTAGGCACTCAAAAAAGGGAGCGGATACAAAATGAAGAGAAATGTGAAAAAGATGATAGCAAGTTCATGTACACTTATTGCCTTGAGCAACTGGATCGCACCAATCAATGCCGTTAGTGCGGCTGATCCAGCCGCTTCTTTCTTCTAAACGATGAAAAAAATCTATCGCTTCTTTTTTCTATTCACAGTCACCAGTTTTTTATATGCTATTTCTTTTGCTGGAACCGAAATGATCAAATCAGCGATTCCAGAAATCCATTCATCGATCATCATCGAAGCAGCGAGTGGTGAAGAAAATCAGCAGGAAATGTACCAGACGATTGCGAAATATGCTAGAGAAAAGCAATTGGATCTCCATAAGATCCTCTTTCGAATCGGCAAAGATGGGGAAACGTATAAAGATATCTATACGTTTGGTAAAGAAGGGTATTCGACCTATAGCTTTTCCCCTATAGCATCCGATTATCCTATCAATTTTTATGATTCTTCGAAACTATCTACTGAAGAAGTACTTGGCGGTTATATGATCACAGAGGAACCGCCTGCCAATATGATCGAAGAATTTTATGATATGGGGATGGAAATAACGATTGAAAGGGCACAATGGCCGCTTTATCTAGCTTCAGGTTTGCTATTAAGTATCGGTCAATTGTTCTGTATGCTTTTCTTGTGCTTATTCTTAGCTCTATTATTCTATAAGTCCTCTATGAGAAAGAAAGTCGGGATTCTCGAAACACTTGGACGAAGCAAAGCAAAACTAGTGTGTAAAGATAGTTTGATAGATGCGGCCATCTTCACGGTTATTTTAGCTGGCTTTGCATGGTTTTATCCCTATCTGCACTTTCTTTATCCCCAGATTCTGTTATGGGGGATCGTTGGAATCATCATCATGCACATATCAAGCAGCTGGGTGATTTATTCATGGGGATCGATTGCTGATAAAATAAAGGGACAGAAACCGTATAGATGGCTGTCCTACACGAATCACCTTATCAAGGCCGCCTTGCTTGTATTTATCGTAGTAAGCGGGAATATGATCTTGTCTAGTATGGATGAGAACAAACAACTAGAACAGCAATTAGCTTATTGGAATGACATTCCTGATTATTATCACTTGAGATTTAGTAATATCACGACCAAATTACCAGATAATTCTAGAAATTTTACGAGAGAAGAAAGAAAAAAAGAAGCGAAAAGGATCAATCAGGACATGCTTCCTTTATTAGAACGAGCAGAACAATCAGGTGGGATCCTTTTGAGGGATAATGAATTTGGCCATACGAGTGACGTTCTTACCTACATTCAAAATGATGCTTATTGGTTAGTCAACCATAATGCCGTACACGAATTGAAAGTCAAAGATATACACGGAAAACCAATCTATCCATTAGAAGATGCCTTCTTCTATGTGTTGATCCCAGAAAATAAAAAGCAATACACGGATCTGATCGTTAAAATGGCAGAAGATGAAATCACTTTTTACCAAAATTCCTTCGAGTATGAACAAGACGAGTATCAGGGGGAATTAAAGGTGATCTATACCCAATCGAATCAAACCATCTTTAATTATAATTTTGATTTACTTGAGAATATCTTTTCTTTCAATCCGATCATTGTGTCCATTTCTTTGCCTTTGATCCAACCTAATATAGAGATATGGATAAGTGAGGTATCGAACGGCTCCTATTTGTTTCGAAATGGTCGAGAAGTTCAAGTGTTTATTGAAGAGAATGGCATTGAAGATGATTTTTACGGCCTAACATCTGTGAAAGACAGAATCAGCGAAGTAATTGCAAAAGCGCGTTCAGAATTTTACACAGCGCTAGTCGTCTTCTTACTGATTCTTATCAGTTTTGTTGCTATTGAACTATATGCGAGCATGATTTATGCAGAAGTAAATAAGAAAAAATCATTTTTAGCGTACATTACTGGTAAACCGCTGTTCCAGCGTCACAAAACTTACTATTTCATGACGGCGGGGATATCTTCAGGTGTTTTAGGGATCTTACTCATATGGCAGAAGGACTTATGGCCGATTGCACTGGCTGTATTCAGCTTTGAGCTGTTTTTGCTACTCCCAACGACTTATCTATCTGAGAAAAAGCAACGGCTGGAGGTGATCAAAAATGATTGATGTTAGAAAAATCACAAAAAAATACAAAGAGAAAACGATTTTTGAACACCTTTCTTTTTCTGTGCCCGCGGGTTCTATGCTTGCCATCACAGGAGAAAGTGGGATAGGTAAAACGACTTTATTGAATTGTTTAGGCCAGTTGGAAACGATAAATGAAGGGGAAATCTTGATCAATGGCCAAAAAATCAGCCGAAAAAACAGAAAAACATTTTTTCGGGAACAAGCTGGTTTTTTATTTCAAAACTATGCACTGATCGACAACGAAACAGTGAAGCAAAACTTGACCTTGGTCTCAAAAGAGGAGCAGAAAATCAAAGAATCCCTCGAAAAATTTCAGGTAGACCATTTGATAGACAAAAAAATATTTCTCTTAAGCGGAGGCGAACAGCAGCGAGTAGCTCTTGCTCGTTTATTTTTGAAAGAACCAAAGATCATCTTTGCAGATGAGCCAACAGCCTCTCTTGATCAAAAGAACAAAGAAATCGTTCTTCATGCACTACAAGAACTGAATGCAAAAGGAGCTACGGTCCTTGTGGTCACCCATGATCCAACATTGGCAGCAGAATTCGATCATGTGTTGGACATGAATGAATGGAAGAAATCAATCCAATAAACCTTATTTATGTGTTTATTCTGTTGGTTTTGTCTGATAGTTTACCAGTGATTGGAAGTGATTGGACTGTTTTTTTCAATCGTTTTATTGAAAAGTCATCAGCCAAAGATTCACCCACGATGGATAAAATGGTGTGTTCATTTTGCTCCTTTTTCAAGTGTTACTAACGGTGATTCTTCTATTGAGCATTCATGTTTCAGAGGTTCAGCTAGTACCCGCCCAAGAAGTCATTGAAAACATACGAGAATAAGGGATTGTACAAAAAAAGGAATGTGACAATAGTCGTGTCACATCCTTTTTTTGTATGAACAGTATTCAATCAGCTATTCCACGGTATTCGTTCAAGAAACGGCAAAATATGAGAAGCTGTCTTTCTGTTTATTTCTCTAATACTCCAAACTAAACGGCTTTTTCACAACCTCTCGTCAATCACTAGGATTATTAAAGCTTTACTTACCTTTTACCCGAACCATTTCAAATTTAACAAAAAACCAGTATAATAAGGAAGTATCGAAAAAATATCCATAAAAGGAATGTGGAAAATGGACAACCAGCTGACAAAAGAACTAAAAGAAAATTATAACATCGTTTTTCACGATCTAAATTTGCTTGAACAAGCTTTTACCCATTCATCCTATGTGAATGAGCATCGCAATCTGCAATTATCGGATAATGAACGACTTGAATTTTTAGGAGATGCCGTTTTAGAATTGATGGTTTCTCAGTATTTATTCCGTTTATATCCTCATTTGCCAGAAGGAAAATTGACAAAAACACGAGCAGCGATCGTTCGCGAAGACAGCTTATCGAAATTTGCCAAAGAATGTCACTTTGATCAATATGTTCTGTTGGGCAAGGGAGAAGAGAATTCAGGAGGACGTACGCGACCAGCATTGCTTTGCGACCTATTCGAAGCTTTTTTAGGCGCGTTATATCTTGACCAAGGATTCGACACGACCCATGCGTTCATCGAAAAAGTGATTTTTCCTAAAGTCAAAGCAGGTGCTTTTTCACATGAGATGGATCATAAAACAAAATTGCAAGAAGTCTTGCAAAAATCAGGTGATGTATCGATCGAATACCGATTGATCAATGAAGAAGGTCCAGCTCATGAACGAGTATTTTGGATCGAAGTTTACGTAGATGATCAATTGATTGGCACTGGACAAGGAAAATCGAAAAAATTAGCAGAACAAGCTGCGGCGGAAAATGCATTGGCAGCACTGTAAAAGTAAGTGAGGGAAAGCTTTGTATTTGAAACGAATTGAAATAGCCGGTTTTAAATCATTTGCAGACAAGACAGTCATTGATTTTGAAAACAGCGTCACAGCAGTGGTTGGACCAAATGGCAGCGGAAAAAGCAATATTACAGAAGCTATCCGCTGGGTATTAGGAGAACAATCTGCTAAAAGTTTGCGAGGCGGAAAAATGCCGGATATCATCTTTGCCGGTTCCGATACCCGTAAGCAGCTGAATATTGCAGAAGTCACAGTGATTTTAGACAATAGTGATCATTATCTGCCATTGGAGTACAATGAGATCAGTGTAACCCGCCGTTATCGACGGACTGGGGAAAGCGAGTTTTTCATCAATAAACAAAGCTGCAGATTAAAAGATATCCAAGAATTGTTCTTAGATTCTGGATTAGGAAAAGAATCGTTCTCAATCATTTCTCAAGGAAAAGTAGAAGCGATTTTCAGTAGTAAACCGGAAGACCGTCGTGGGATCTTTGAAGAAGCAGCTGGTGTGTTGAAATACAAGCAGCGGAAAAAGAAAGCAGAACAAAAGCTTTTTGAAACAGAAGACAACCTCAGCCGCGTCCAAGACATCATCCATGAATTGGAAGAACAGTTAACTCCTTTGGCCGCCCAGAGTGAGGCAGCAAAGGAGTTTTTACGGCTAAAAGAAACACTGACTCAAACCGATGTTTCTTTGATGGTTGCTGAAATCAAGACAGCAAAAAAAGATTGGGACAACAAACAAGCACAGCTTGCGAAATTCAATCTAGAATTAGGCAAACTATCTGAGTCGATCCAAGAACAAGAATCCATTTTGGCGAAGCAGCGTAAAGAAAATGCGCAAGCCGACCGTCTGATCGAAAAAAATCAGCAAGTATTATTAGATCTTTCGGAAAAACTGAAGCAGACAGAAGGACAAAAAGATGTTTTGCAGGAGCGGACAAAGCATACACAAAAAAGCTCGCAAGAATATCAAACTTCATTAGCAGAAGCACAAAAAAAGGTTAAACATTTTGAAAAGCTTCAAGAAAGCTTGATGAAAGAAGCAGCAGAAAAAGAAACAGAGATCCAAAAAGCTGAAGCAAATCTCATAAAAACACAGCAAGAATTAGAAAAATACCAAAAATCAACGAAAGAATTATTGGCAGAACTAAGAGATCAATATGTTGATTTGATGCAAGAACAAGCAGCTGTAGGAAACGAACTGAAGTATCTGGAACGTCAATATGTACAAGAAACAGCAAAAAGCAAGCAGACGTTAGCCAAGCAATCGGAAGTAGAAGCATCAGTAGATCGATTGATCTTACAAAAAGAAGAATTGACACAAAAGCAGGCGCAGCTAAAATCATCTTTAACTGAAACAAAAGAGAAGTTAGAACTGATCCAACGAAACGGGAAAAAGTTCCAAGAAGCATTAGCAAAAGAACAGCCTAAAATGTATCAATTGATGAATCAAGTCCAGCAGCTGCGTGCTCGTCAGAAAAGCCTTCAAGAGATCCAAGAAAACTATTTTGGTTTTTACCAAGGCGTTCGATTGGTCTTGCAGCATAAACAGCAGCTTTCCGGTATTGTCGGAGCAGTGGCTGAACTGATCGACGTCCCTGCAGATTTCACGTTAGCCATTGAAACAGCTTTAGGTGGAGCAGCTCAACATGTCATCGTTGAAAATGAAAAAGATGCTCGGCAAGCCATCACGTATTTGAAACAGCAAAGAGGAGGAAGAGCAACATTCCTTCCGCTGACGACAATCAAACCAAGACAGTTACCAGCTCATATATTGACACAAGCAGCAGCTATAGAAGGGTTTATAGGGATTGCCAGTGAACAAGTTGCTTATCCTGATCAAATCCAAACAGTGGTTCAAAACCTGTTAGGAACGATTCTTTTAGCAAAAGACTTAACTAGTGCCAATGCGATCGCGCAAACGATCCGCTATCAATACCGAGTGGTTTCCTTAGAAGGTGACGTGATGAATGCCGGAGGATCCATGACAGGTGGAGCGAACAAACGAGGAAACCAAGGCAGTTTGTTTGTACAAAACCAAGAATTGAAACAGTTGACTAGTGAATTCGAAGAAGCAGATAAACAACTTCAAGTGCAAGAAAAGAAAGTTCAGGAGCTGCAACAAGAAACAGCTCGTTTAGCCGAAGAACAAGAAATTTTGCGTACACGAGGCGAACAATTACGTTTCGAAGAACAAGAAGCGACAAATCAGTTGCAAAACATCATAAACGAACTTGAACGTTTTGAAAAAGAAAAGCAAATCTCAACTTTTGAGACACGTGAGCTACAGCAGTTTATCGAAGATTACGAAAAACAAACGAACGAGTTGAAAGACAAACAAACAGATCTTGAAACGCAACGTCAACAAATCGACGAAGAGATCAAATCTTTAAGTCAAGAAAGTGACCAGATGGAAGCCAGAAGAGCACAAGTGCAAAGTCAAAAAGCACAAGAACAAGCAGATCTTGCTGTCTTGAAAGAGCAGTTTAATCATCTGCAGATCCAGCTCCGCGGTGCCCGGGTCCAAAAAGCAGAGGCAATCGAACGTCAAGAAGCGATAGAAAAACAGTTGGCGACATTGACAGCAGACTTTTCTGATCATGAAGTCACAGAAGAAAGTTTGGAAAAACAAATTAACGAATTATCTGCTCAGCGAGAAACATTGAAAGCTGAGTTGGCAAAAGCCAAAGAGCAGCGAGATAGAAGGCAGAGGGAAATCGATGAGCTTGAAGCAGTCTTGGCAGAGCGTAATCGTGAGCAAAAAGCACGACTGTCGGAACAATCCAAATTAGAAGTCCAAAAAGACCGAGCTGAAATGATTTTAGATAATCATTTGACCTATCTGCAGTCAGAATATCAGCTGACATTTGAGAAAGCTTCCCATGACTATCAAGAAACAACCGATATCGAAGACAGCAGAATAAAGGTTGCC
The DNA here is from genome assembly GCF_001814285.1 of Enterococcus sp. HMSC076E04. Classification (NCBI taxonomy): domain Bacteria; kingdom Bacillati; phylum Bacillota; class Bacilli; order Lactobacillales; family Enterococcaceae; genus Enterococcus; species Enterococcus sp. HMSC076E04. The sequence continues at coordinate 22,418 of NZ_KV815577.1, forward strand.
TCCTTAAAAGAACAAATTGAAAAGCTAGGACCAGTAAACTTAAATTCAATCGAACAATACGAACAAGTCAGTGAAAGACATACCTTCTTAGCAACACAGCGAGATGATCTGTTAGCAGCGAAAAACCAGTTGTTTGAAACGATGGATGAGATGGATGATGAAGTGCGGACAAGATTCAAAGAAGTATTTGAAGCTATCCGTCAAGAATTCAAAATTGTCTTTCCTAATATGTTTGGCGGCGGTAAAGCTGAATTAGTATTGACAGAACCAACGGATCTGCTGAAAACAGGTATTGAGATTGAAGTACAACCTCCTGGCAAGAAACTGCAAAGTTTAAGTTTGCTTTCCGGAGGAGAACGAGCACTTACAGCCATTGCGCTGCTCTTTTCTATTATCCGTGTCTGTCCTGTTCCGTTTTGTATCTTAGATGAGGTAGAAGCAGCGTTAGATGAAGCAAATGTGAAACGTTTTGGTCGTTACTTAAGCGACTTCCAAGATGACACACAATTTATCGTAGTCACACACCGCAAAGGAACGATGGTCGCAGCAGATGTACTGTACGGAGTGACGATGCAGGAATCCGGTGTATCAAAAATCGTTTCTGTACGGATGGAAGATATCAATGAAGAGGCGAAAATCAACGAAACGAAAGTGTAGGAACGAAAATGATCAAATTAGTAGCAATCGATTTGGATGGTACATTATTAAATGAACAAAAGCTGATTTCAGATGAGAATAAACAAGCATTAGCACAAGCAAAACAGCAAGGGGTCAAGATCGTTCTATGTACAGGACGCCCCTTAGCTGCAATGGCGCATTATCTGCAAGAATTAGGGCTGGTAGATGAGGGTGATTACAGCATCACTTTCAACGGCGGTTTGGTACAAAAAAACGATACTGGTGAAATCATGGAAAAGAAAGTGATGGAAGTATCAGATATCCAACGCTTATACAAATTGGCTCAGCAATTGGATCTGCCACTAGATGTTTTGTCTGACAATGTGGTTTTACAGCTGCCTAGTGCCCCAAGAAAGCAATCCTTGTACAATGTGTTGAATAAGCTGCTGCAATTCCAACCAGCGGATATAAGCGATATTACAGATGAATTTGTGCTTAATAAGGCAGTAATCGCTTATGACCAAGAAGAATTAGATCCTAAAATCAAAGAAATACCAGCAGAATTCCATGAAATGTATGAGATCATCAAAACGAGAAGTATGCTTTTGGAATTTATGCCAAAAGGTGTCACAAAAGCTTATGGTATTTCTTTATTGGCAAAAGATCTTGGTTTGAAACAAGAAGAAATCATGGCAATCGGTGATGAAGAAAATGATTTACCGATGATCCAATACGCTGGTCTAGGCGTAGCGATGGAGAATGCTGTGCCTTTCGTCAAAGAAGCAGCAGATTTTGTGACAGCCAGCAATGAAGAAAATGGCGTAGCCAAAGTGATCCAAAAATTTGTATTAGAGTAGGGGGGAGTCAAATGGGATTTTTTGATAAAATCAAGCGTGCTTTTACTGGCGAAGAGAAAACGGAAGAAGTTGAAGTACAGGAGAAGTACGACAAGGGTTTAGAAAAGACGCGTAAAACATTTGGTGAACGGATGAATGAGCTGTTTGCCAATTTTCGAACAGTCGATGAAGACTTTTTTGAAGAATTAGAAGAAACACTTATCGGGGCAGATGTAGGTTTTGAAACAGCGATACGAATCACCGAAGCGTTACGTCAAGAAGTGAAACTCAGAAATGCGAAAAAATCGGCAGAAGTTCAAAATGCGATCATCGAGAAACTTGTGGATCTCTATGAAGCGGAAGGAATCAATGAAGTAAATGAACTAAATATCCAAGAAGACGGACTAACAGTTATTTTGTTTGTCGGCGTCAATGGTGTAGGGAAAACAACAAGTATTGGTAAACTTGCCCATCAGTTCAAAAACGAAGGTAAAAAAGTGTTGATGGCAGCAGCAGATACCTTCCGTGCTGGAGCAATCGACCAATTAGTTGTCTGGGGCGAACGCGCTGGTGTTGAAGTTGTTCGTGGCAATGCAGGCGGCGATCCAGCAGCTGTCGTATTCGATGCTTTGGAAAGAGCAAAGACAGAACAGGCAGATGTTTTACTAGTTGATACTGCAGGCCGACTGCAAAATAAAGTGAACTTGATGAACGAATTGGAAAAAATAAAACGAGTAATCCAGCGGGAATTACCAGAAGCACCCCAAGAAACACTACTTGTATTAGATGCAACAACTGGTCAAAACGCGATGGTTCAAGCAAAACAATTCAAAGAAACAACAGATGTGACCGGTCTTGTTTTGACAAAATTAGATGGTACAGCAAAAGGCGGTATCGTACTTGCTATCCGTAATGAATTGCATTTACCAGTGAAATTGGTTGGGTTGGGTGAAGGAATCGATGACTTGGAGCCGTTTGATCCAAACGATTTTGTCGTTGGATTATTCAAAGGATTGCTAAAAGAAGAATAACCCATGTCTAAAAAGCAGGAGCTGTGACAAAAGTTGCAGCTCCTTGTTTGAATGATTATTTTTAACATAGCTGTGTTTTTGATGCCTTCATTTTTATACTTATTTGTAAGCGGTTCTCAAACAATTTCGTTCTTTTTCTTAGACTTTTTGATTATAATTAGATTCATATGAATTGGAGGTCACTTAATGATGAATTTTAAGCAATTATTATTGCATGACAATGCGCGCCCTTTTATCGACCAAGCTCGATTTGGTATAGAACGGGAAGGACAGCGGGTTGATCTTGCAGGAAATCTAGCAAAAACCGATCATCCAGCAATCTTTGGCGATCGATCTTATCACCCCTATATCCAAACAGATTTTAGCGAAACACAAACAGAGATGATCACCCCTGTTACCGATTCTATTCCCGAATTATTTCAGTATCTGGCTGCTGTTTATGATGTGACTGCTCGTTCTATACCGAAAGAAGAGATGATCTGGCCATTAAGTTTGCCACCTGCCTTACCGGAAAAAGACGAAGAAATCATTATTGCAAAATTAAAAAATTTCGAAGATGTTTTGTATCGACGTTATTTAGCAAAAGAATACGGGAAGCGAAAACAAATGGTAAGCGGCATCCATTTCAATTTTGAATTTGGTGACGAATTGTTAAGAACATTGTTCAGCCATCAGGAAGAATTTCAGGATTTTTCTGAATTCAAAACAGAACTTTATTTGAAAACAGCGAGAAATTTTTTACGCTATCGCTGGATGATCACTTATTTATTTGGTGCTTCACCGATGAGTGAGAAAAACTATTTTATAAATGAATCGCATCCGCAAGAACCTGTTCGCAGTATTCGAAACAGTGCGCTAGGCTACACGAATCATCCAAATGTGAAAGTTTCCTATGCTTCCATGAAACAGTATTTAGCAGATATTGAGCGAATGATCGAAGAAGGGAAACTTTCGGAGGAGAAAGAATTTTATACACCGCTTCGTTTCCGAGGCGGAAAGAAAGTCGCAGATCTGGCAAAAACAGGCGTTCGTTATATTGAATTGCGGAATATCGATCTGAACCCTTACGCAAGGCTGGGAATCAATCCGGAACAAGTTCGTTTCTTACAATTATTCCTGATGTATATGCTATGGACAGAAGAAAAAGAAGACAGTGACCAATGGGTGGCAGAAGGTACGACTCGAAATAACAAAGTAGCACTAGAACAACCATCACATCAGACTGAATTTCATCAAGAAGGTAAAGAAATCCTTGAAGGGATGAAGCAAATGCTGGTTGAATTGGATTGGTTGGATTCTCTTTATTTAGTGGAGGAAGCATTGACTCAAATGGATCATCCCGAACAAACGTTAGCAGCGAAACTCTATCAAGAAGCACAGCTATCGAGCCAGCAAGAAGTTGCTGTGGCATTGGGGCATCAATATTATAAAGAAAGTCATGAACGTCCCTATCAGTTGGCCGGTTTTCGCGAAATGGAACTTTCTACTCAGATATTTATGTTCGATGCCATCCAAAAAGGTGTCCAAGTCAAAGTATTAGATGAGTCGGATCAATTTTTGCGTCTGCAATACCAAGACCATGTAGAATATGTGAAAAATGCAAACATGACAAGTAAGGACAGCTATATCGTTCCACTTATCATGGAAAACAAAACAGTAACGAAAAAAGTTTTAAAAGAAACTGGGTTCCGAGTACCAGGAGGCGCAGAATTTTCATCCATGGAAGAAGCCGTAAAAGCTTATCCAAGATTTGCCGATCAGGCCTTTGTGATCAAACCTAAGTCCACAAATTACGGGTTAGGTATCACGATTTTCAAGGAAGGGGCTGATCTGGAGGATTATCAAGCAGGATTGGCGATTGCTTTTCGTGAAGACAGCTCGGTTTTAGTAGAAGAATTTATGCCGGGAACGGAATATCGTTTCTTTGTAATTGATGGAGAAGTCCAAGCCATCATGTTGCGAGTCCCTGCTAATGTTATTGGTGACGGTATCCGAACAGTGAAAGAACTTGTTGAAGAAAAAAATAGTGACCCTTTGCGTGGAACGAATCATCGTGCACCGTTGGAATTGATCCAATTAGGCGAATTAGAACAATTGATGTTGAAAGAACAAGGGTTAACGATCGAATCAGTTCCTCAAGCCAATCAAATTGTTTATCTAAGGGAGAACTCAAATATCAGTACGGGCGGTGATTCGATCGATATGACGGATGAATTTTCTGAAGCTTACAAAAAAATCGCCGTTTCTGCGGTAGAAGCACTAGGAGCTAAAATCAGTGGTATTGATTTGATCATACCAGATAAAGAAATCGATCCTACAACCGATAAAAAAGCATACGGGATCATCGAAGCAAATTTCAATCCAGCGATGCATATGCATGTTTATCCTTTTGCAGGAAAAGGCAGAAGATTGACGATGAATGTATTGAAATTGTTATATCCTGAAATATTTTAAACGAAAAAGCTTTTGACAGATTGTCCTATTTGTTGTCAATCTGTTCAAAAGCTTTTTTGCATGTAAAAATTTATGTGTTTTTTCGTTTTAAAATAAACGATCCCAGAAGCTTTTTTTCTTTTTTGGTTTTTCTTTTTCAGCTGGCGAAGAGTTTTCTTCTGGGTATTTTTTTTCGATATCGATCACAGGTTCATTTACTGCTTCTTTTGCTGTTAAGAGCAATCCGAATTCCTCAGGATTTGCAGTGACGTGATCGTTGACTACAGTGAAACGGCTATTGTTTTTCGTTGCTAGCTGGATATATTGGTTTTGGACAGAAAGGGGTAGAGCCCCATTCAAGAGTATGGAAGCATCTGGATGTTTTTTGAGTTCTTTTAAAAAGTTTTCTTTGTTTTTCGGTTGGATCATTTCAGCAACAGTCATACTAAGATAGCAACGTTCCCTGAATGTCCCTAAATATTTATGCTGTTCTTCAGGGTTCACTAAAGGTGTACCATAAAGTCCCTTATCCAAATGGCTTTTTACATCATCTTGTGCCATAAAAAATACCCTCCTTCTTCTCTTTGTCTTTCTTACGATTATAGCATATTCCCAATAATACCTAAAACATATGAAAAAGCGGTTGCTTTTGTTCAACGATTCACTTAAAATAAGAATGAAAATCATTCTCAATTAGAAAGGTGGATTGGATGCGCTACGGACGACTAGTAGCATTATTAGTTATTTTAAGTAGTATTTCATTGTTCATTGGAGTATCGAATGTACAATTGTCAGAATTGCTCCAGTTAAATGGGCAAAGTTTACAAATCTTGCTAGCGACTCGTTTGCCGCGAACGATTTGTTTGATCCTTGTGGGAGCGACTAGTAGCATTTGTGGGTTGATCATGCAACATTTGACCCAAAATAAATTTGTTTCACCGACGACTGCGGGCACGATGGATAGTGCGCGTTTAGGTATTTTAGTGGCCATGATTTTCCTACCTGGGGCATCCTTGATTGTCCGATCCTTGACTGCATTTTGCTTTGCTTTCGCAGGAACATTGCTTTTTTTATCCCTTACGCGATTGTTCCCCCAGAAAAATCAATTGATGCTTCCGTTGATTGGGGTCATGTTAGGGAATATCATTGGTTCAGTTGCTACTTTTTTTGCTTATCAATTCCAGTTGGTACAAAATATGACTTCGTGGCTTCAAGGGAATTTTGCGACTGTGATACGTGGAAATTATGAGTTACTGTATGCTGTTGTTCCATTGCTGCTCTTGGTTTGGCTATTTGCTTACCGATTTATGATCATTGGTCTGGGCGAATCATTTGCAGTAAATTTGGGAATAGATTACCAGAAGATGCAGCTTTTAGGTATTGGCTTGGTTTCATTGGCTAGTGCAGTCATGTTGATCATGGTAGGAAGCATTCCTTTTATCGGAGTGATCATTCCGAATCTTGTCTCTAAAATATATGGAGATCAAGTGCACAAAACCATTGGCGTAACTGCTTTAGCAGGTAGTTTGTTCTTAGTATTTTGCGATCTTGTCGCTCGCGTGTTGATTTTTCCTTATGAAATACCAGTCAGTGTGATCGTTGGAATCATCGGTGGGGCTATCTTCCTTTATCTTCTGATAAGGGGGCGACGATATGCTTAAAAAGCCGTCTATTTTTATTGGTATGCTTGTTCTAGTTCTATTTGTTACAGGAGTGTACTTGACGATCCATACATATGGAAACTGGCATTTTGCGTGGGCATTGAGGAGTAAGAAAATTTTTGCATTTATCCTTGTCTCGCTAGCTGTCAGTAGTGCTACGATCAGCTTTCAGACAATTACGCATAACCAGTTTTTGACTCCTTCCGTATTGGGACTTGAGTCGTTATATGTCCTTGTCCAAACGGTCCTTTTCTTCTTTATCGGAGGAGTGACGATGCTTCAGCAGACAGGTACAGGTTTTTTCTTATTGAACGTTGGGCTGATGGTCGGGTTGAGTCTGTTGTTATTTTTCTTTCTTTTGAAAAAAATGAAAGCAAATCTTTTTTTGTTACTGATGTCAGGGATGATTTTAGGCACGCTTTTTGGTAGTGTCAGTACCTTTTTACAAGTCATCATGGATCCGAATGAATATGATTTGCTTCAAGGGAGATTATTTGCAAGTTTTGGCAATATCCAAAGCCAGTATCTTTTGCCTGCTTCTTTGATCATTATCGGCTGCTGGTTCCTGTTATTTCGATATCGACATGTGCTAGACGTTTTCCATCTTGGGAATGAACAAGCTGTAAACCTTGGGATAGACACAGATCGATTTGAATTTTTGATTTTGTGTTGTGTCAGTCTTTTGACAGGAACATCAACGGCTCTTGTGGGTCCAGTTACTTTTTTAGGGTTTATTGTCGCAAATGTCAGTTACCGTGTATTTTCTACTTATCGTCATGGTCAGCTATTTATCGGAAGTTTTCTGGTAGCTATGCTGTTTCTGACAGGCGGACAGCTCGCAGTAGAGCAGGTTTTCGGCTGGAATACAACAGTGAGTGTCGTCGTTGAATTTGTCGGAGGAATTTATTTTGTCACAAAATTGATTCGCGAAAGGAAGAGTATCCTATGATCGATTTACAAAAGGTCAATAAACTGTACCATGGAAAATCAGTGGTCAAAGATGTACAGTTAACGATTCCTGAAAAGAAGTTGACTGCTTTTATCGGTCCAAATGGTGCTGGAAAGTCAACGGTGTTGTCGATGATCAGTCGTTTGATACCAAAAGATACAGGTGAAATCTATTTAGACCATAACGAAGTAAAGGCTTGGAAATCCAATGAATTAGCCAAAAAATTATCGATCCTACGACAATCGAATGAAATAAATGTCCAAATCACCGTGAAAGAATTAGTAGAATTTGGACGATTTCCTTATACGAAAGGAAAATTGACGACAAGAGATCAAAAAATCGTTCAGGAATCACTGGAACACCTCGGGTTAGAAGAAATAGCAGATCAATCGATTGACACTCTTTCAGGAGGTCAACTCCAACGTGCGTATATTGCAATGGTACTAGCGCAAGACACGGATTATATTTTACTGGATGAACCTTTGAACAATCTAGATATGAATTTTGCTGTTCAAATCATGCAGATTTTGAAAAAGTTAGTACAAGAAATTGGGAAAACGATTGTTATCGTTCTTCATGATATCAACTTTGCTGCAAGTTATGCAGACGAGATTGTTGCAATGAAAGAGGGGCGGTTATTTACGCAAGGAACGACCCAAGAAATGATAAAAAAAGATGTATTGGATGAATTGTACGAAATGGACATACGGATTTGTGAGATTGAAGGCCGCAGATTCTGTCTTTATTTCTAAAACTAACATTAGGAGAGAAGAGATGAAAAAATTAGTAGTAGGTATCTTGATTCTAGCATCATTTGGTTTAGCAGCATGTGGAAATAGTAACAACACCAGTCAGGCAGATACAAAGAAAAGTACGCAAGCTGAAACAGCATTAACGATAAAAGACAGTAATGGCGATCAAATCGAGGTGCCAAAGAATCCTGAAAAAGTCGTCGTATTCGACAATGGTTCTTTAGATACGATGGATGCTCTTGGTGTTGGAGATAAGGTAGTTGGAGCAGCTACGAGCAGCCTTCCTGAGTATCTTTCCTCCTATAAAAAAGTAGAATCAGCAGGTGGGATCAAAGAACCAGACTTAGAAAAAATCAATCAGCTTCAGCCAGATCTGATCATCATTTCTGGCCGGCAAAGAGAGTTTCAAAAAGATCTAAGTCAAATCGCTCCGACTATTTTCCTTTCTTTAGATGCGAAAAAGCCATGGGAATCTTTCCAGCAAAATGTCACTACTTTAGGGGAAATCTTTGGGAAGCAAGAAGAAGCCAAAACTCAATTAGAGGAATTATCCAATGCAATCGATCAGACGAAAAAGAAAGCAGAAGCGTCTGATAAAAAAGCACTAGTCACACTTGTGAATGAAGGGCAATTGTCAGCCTACGGATCAGGTTCTAGATTTGGTTTCATCCATGATTTATTTGGCTTTGAACAAACGGATGATCAAATCGAAGCATCCACTCACGGTCAAAGTGTTTCTTATGAATATGTGCTAGAAAAAAATCCGGATATCTTATTTGTGGTAGACCGAACAAAAGCTATTGGTGGAGACGACAGCAAAGATGATATTTCTGCCAATGAACTGGTAGCACAAACGAATGCTGGTAAAAATCAGCAGATCATCTCTCTTGAACCAGATGTCTGGTATTTAAGCGGGGGCGGTTTAGAGTCAATGAAACTGATGATCGAAGATGTGGATCAAGCATTTAAGTAGAATCAAAAATAATCGAAAAAATTGAACCTACCTCTAAAAGTTAGATTTTCCAGCTAACTTTTAGCGGTAGGTTTTTATGTGTTTGGGAAATCTTTTTTCTTTAATACACAGGTTAAAGTGCTGATTTCACAACCTTTATTCACGCATGTGTCTCAGCAAGCGGTTGATAGTTGATGATCTGCATTTTTCGATAAAAATCGGCAGGAAGCTTACTCCAACGTTTTAATAATTGATAGAAATAACTTTCTTCTGCTTTGATCTTATACTCGCTTAATATCAATCCGAAACTATTCGTTTGTTTTGCAGCTAATTTTTTATAGATATCCAATGCTTTTGTTTTATCTTCATTGACAAAAAGTGTTTTTACTTCAATATAAGAACCCTCGATGTTTTGTGTTTCTTTGATAAAATAGATACTTTTTATATATTCTTTCATAGTGATTCCTCCAAAGAAGTCTTTTTATTTGATAAGTTTACTTTACCGAAGAGTTGTTAATAATCCGTGAACAAAAAGTTATTCTTTTTCCAATAGTTATTAAGGGATGTTTATTTTTTAGAATATACTTTGTTATTTAAGGAATGGATAAGGTTGGACAAATAACAGGTTGCTTTTTGGAGCCTGCTTCGCTATAGTAGAGAAAAAATAACGAAAGAAGCGGATTTAGATGGGAGAAGAAATTAAAACAGACCTTGTACTGGCAGAAAATCAATGGATAGAAACAGAACGACTTATTTTACGACCCGTCACTTTAGCAGATACAGAGGATGTATATGAATATGCAAGTGATGAGGTAACGACACGGTTCCTCTTTCCCGCAAACCAATCATTAGCAGAAACAAGAGCAACTATTGCTACATCCTTTATAAAGGACCCTTTAGGAAAATATGGTATAGAACTAAAAAAATCAGGTAAACTGATCGGAACGACAGATATTCGTGTGAATGACCATAACGGGACTGCCGAAATCGGATATGCGCTCAATTCTGCCTATTGGGGAAATGGCTATATGCCTGAAGCTACTGCTGCTTTGCTGAAACTAGGTTTCGAAAAATTAGATCTTGTAAGGATCTTTGCTACCCATGACGTGAGAAATTCCAATTCGGGACGGGTAATGGAGAAGTTACATATGAAAAAAGAAGGATTGATCCCAGATGCTGAGCGAAGAAATGGCGAAGTGGTTTCTTTAGTGATAAGAGGAATCACAAAATCCGAATGGTTGGCTCTCCAACAAACAAGAAACAGCTAAAACCAGACAAATTAGTTGCATCTGATGAATAAAGTGATTATTCTATGACGTGAGGTGATACAGATGAAATTAGAAGTGACAAAAGAAGCGCAAGAAGTATTGAAAAATAAATTAGAAGCAGATGATCAACTTTTATTAGATATCGAAAACGGCGACGGTCCATTTGCAGAAAGCCAAGTCAGTTGCCAATTAGACACGGCATTTCGATTGATCATTGTTAAAAAAGATACACAAAAAGATCTAAGTCTTTATTCTGTAGTGGCTGATACACCAGTTGGACCAATCAAAATCAAAGACAGTGCAATACTTTACATGGATGATCCATCAACACTTGCTTTAGAACCAACTTACAATAGTTTACAATTAAAAGGACCAAGCGGTTTGAGAAAAGGCAACTTGCAAGTTGTTCGAAAAGACTAGAGGGATAAAATGGGAAAATTGGCGATCATCAGCGACTTACATGTGGACATCAATAAATTCGGCGAATCAGAGCTGATGCAGCTTTGGCAAGTTTTGCAAAAGCACAAGATCACTCGGCTTCATCTAGCCGGAGATACGGCCAATAAAGTAGATCGATGCCTAGCTGTTGTCGAATTTTTCGTCAATAAAGGATTATCTACGACCTTTCATTTCGGCAATCACGAGTTGGCAGATGTGCCCAATGAACAGATGATGGACCATTTTCCAGACCCACATTTTTTAAATGAACGGTATATTGCTTTAAATGAGCAGACCGTTCTTTTAGGGATGAATGGCTGGTACGACTATCAGTTTTCCGAATTGAAAGATTACGATGCAATCGTACGAATGAAACGTTTGTATTGGTATGATCGGTTCATCCAGCGTGGGAAAACAGATCTCGAGGTCAATGCAGAAATGCTTGCAGCTGCAAAAAATTTGCTAGACCAGTTGGAAGCAAAAAAGCTTGAGGTCATTCTATCCACTCATTTCGTTCCTAAACGAGCATTTATCGTGTATCAATCTGCTCCTTATGAGCGTTGGAATAAATTAAATGCGTTTTTAGGATCAGAATCATTCGGGAAATTATTAGACCATTACTCAAATATCAAGCAAGTAGTTTTTGGTCATACGCATCGGCGGTTCGAAGATCAGTTGATCCATGGAGCAATTTATAGTTGTCGACCATTCGGTTATTATTATGAATGGCAACTGACTCGTGATTTTGTTTTGAAAGAACAGTTGTTAGACAGCTATGATCCTATGAAATTACGTGTACTCTTGCGTGCCCATCATCCAGCTTTCCAGCACTATCAAACACAACATTTGCAAGAGGAATTTGAACAAGCGATGACGATCATTTCGTATTGAAAGAAACAGTTATACCTATGTATGTTTAATTGATTAATAAACACATTCCATAAAAACAAAAAAACTTGGTACAACATTCGTGTACCAAGTTTTTTTGTTTTTCTATATCTGTGGCATCATGAGAGAAAGCAATAACGGAAAATTCATTCTATTCAAGATAAATCAAGTCGTCCCTTAGAAGATAATATAGGGATTTTCTTTCCAAATATTTCTTGATCTTCCGCAGTAATCATTGAGTCAGTGATTAGGTAGTCAGCGTCTTTTATAGAATAAAAACTGTAAAAATCTTTTTTATTTATTTTGTGGTGATCAGCAACAATAAATCTCTGTTCAGCAATATTCAACGCACATTTTTGAGTTAATCCTTCGTCTTCATTTGAAGTATAGATAGCAGTTGTATCTAATCCATTTACTCCGATAAAGCTTTTCATCACATGGATTCCTGAAATAAAATCATTTGCAATCGTCCCCACAAATGCACCTGTTTTACTCCGATAAGAACCGCCAATCAAAATCAATTCAAATCTTGGATCATGTTTGAATTTGTCAAATACATGTATGGAATTCGTGATGATCTTGGCATGGTTCACGGTTAAAAACTCATAGACTAGTTCGATGGTTGTACCTGCACCCAAAAAAACAGTCTCGTCTTCGAATATATTCTCAGCAATGATCCTTGCAATCTCCAATTTTTTATTGAGATGGATATGTTGTTTTTCTCGATGGCTTAGCTCAGTAAGTATATCGTTCTTATTGTCTTCAATGATTCTTGCACCGCCATGTACACGAATGATCAGTCCTTTATCTTCTAATTCTTGAAAGTCTCTACGAACAGTCATGTCAGTTATATTAAGTTCATTGACGATGTCTCTTACTTTTAAGAATTTATATTGGCTCAATAAATCCATCAAATACTTTTGACGTTCTTCTTTTATCATTTTTTTCTTGCCCCTCGTTCAAGTCCTTCTTTTATGTCCGAATTAAACATATTATATTTTGAAAATAAAGTCAATTTTAAACAGTAACTCTGCTTTGACAGGAATGGCTTCTTCTTTTATGATATGTTTGGAAGAAACAAAAGCAAACAAAAACAAACAAAGGGAGAAGTCGATGAATAAAGAAGAAGCAGCAATGATTGGATTTGAAGTAGTTGCATTTGCAGGAGAAGCACGATCCAAATTAATGAAAGCGATTGAAGAAGCAGAAAAGAAAAATTTTGAGCAAGCAGAGCGGCTAGTAGAAGAAGCTCATACCAGTTTGATGGAGGCACATAAATCTCAAACACAAATGTTAGCAGCTGAGGCAAACGGTGAATCAATCGAAATCGGTTTTATCATGGTCCATGCACAAGATCACTTGATGACGACGATGTTGTTGAAAGATACGATCAGACATTTATTCAATATCTACAAAAAAGCGTAAGGGGGCAGAAGCAGTATGAAACAGCTGATACAAACAATCGAAAAGATGAAACCTCATTTTGAAAAGATTTCGAATAATCCTTACTTGAGAGCGATTAGAGATGGCTTTATCAGCCTTATACCAGTGATTCTTTTTTCAAGTTTCTTTTTGTTAGCTGCCTATGTTCCAAACGCCTTCGGTTTCCATTGGGATACATCAATCGAAACGATTCTAATGAAGGCTTACAACGGATCAATGGGTATTCTAGGTTTGCTTATGGCCGCTACCGTGACAAAAAGTTTGACGGAGACTTTTAATAATAAACTACCCAAAACCAATCAAATCAATCCAACTTCAACGATGATTGCAGCATTTATCGGATTTGTGATTATTGGCGTGGATGCGATTGAAGGCGGTTTCTCTTCTGATTTTATGGGAACAAAAGGATTGTTGACAGCTTTTGTAGTCGGATTTATTGTCCCAAACATCTATCGTTTCTGTGTCAAAAACAATATCACTGTAAAAATGCCTGAAGAAGTTCCAGGGAATATTTCGCAGACATTCAAAGATCTTATCCCAATCACGTTAGCAACTGTCTTTTTTTGGTTATTCGACTTAGGGTTCAGGCATTTAGCAGGAACAGGATTCTCAGAAAAGATTATTGAATTGTTCCAGCCAATTTTTAGTGCTGCAGATGGATATTTAGGACTGGCATTGATTTTTGGTGCAATGGCTTTTTTCTGGTTTGTCGGTATCCACGGACCTTCTATCGTAGAACCTGCAGTTGCGGCAATCTATATTACAAATGTTGAAGCGAATCTTCAGCTCTATCAAAGTGGTGAACATGCACCACGGATTCTTTCTCAAGGGATCCAATATTTTGTCGCTACTTTAGGTGGTACAGGAGCTACGCTTATCCTAACATTCATGTTTGCTTTTTTGGCAAAGTCGAAGCAAATGAAAACGATTGGCCGTGCTTCTGCTATCCCTGTGTTATTTGGTGTGAATGAACCGATCCTGTTTGGTGCACCAGTTGTTTTGAACCCGATTTTCTTTATTCCTTTTGTGACTGCGCCAATCTTAAATGTGTGGATTTTTAAGTTTTTCGTCGATACTTTAGGGATGGATGGATTTATTTATAATTTGCCATGGACAACGCCTGGACCAATTGGTTTGATTTTAGGAACAGGATTTGCTGGATTAGCAGTTTTATTAGTCATACTATTACTGATCGTTGATTTTTTAATATATTTTCCATTTTTCAAAGCATATGACAATGAATTAGTGGCAAAAGAAAACCTTGAGGAAGTAAAGACTGAACCAATCTTTACAGAAGAACCTCCTATAGCTGAACAAATGATTACAGGGTTAATGGAAGAAGGTGGTCAAAAAAATGTATTGGTTCTATGTGCAAATGGTGCAACAAGTTCTATGTTGGCTAATGCAATCAAAAAAGGTGCTAAAGCTCGAGCTATCGATATTGAATCTACAGCAATGGCTTATGGGCAACATAAAGATTTAATCAATGAATTTGATTTGATCGTTTTAGCTCCACAAATGGCTTCAATGTTTAAAGAATTGGAAGAAGATGTAAAAAATTACAAAACAAAAGCTGTTTCTACTAGTGGAGCGGAGTATGTGGCTTTAGCGAAAGCGCCGAATCAAGCAGTAGATTTTGTTTTTAAAAATTTAATTTAAGGAGGTAGAGAATGAATAAGTTTCCGGAACATTTTGTTTTTGGTGCTGCGACAGCTGCTTTTCAAGCAGAAGGTGCACTATTAGAAGGAAATCGAGGGAAGAATTATTGGGATGATTATTTAAAAGAGCAAGGTATGTTTGATCCAAGTCTAGCAAGTGATTTTTATCATAAATACCCAGAAGATCTAGAATTCTGCCGTGCATTCGGTATCAATGGTCTTCGTATTTCTATTGCTTGGTCACGGATATTTCCTTCAGGTGTCGGAAAATTTGATCCATCCGGTGTTCAGTTTTATCACAAATTGATTGATGAATGTATAGCTAATGGAGTGGAACCCTTTGTCACCTTGCATCACTTTGACACCCCTTTATCTTTGTTCGAAAAGGGCGATTGGCTTTCTCAAGAAACGATTATTGCTTATGTTGATTTTGCGGAGTTTTGTTTCAAAGAATATGGGAACAAAGTAAATTATTGGATCACGTTCAATGAGCCTTGGTCTGTAGTAGCTGGTCAATACATTATTGGTCATTTTCCACCGAATATAAAATACGATCTTCCAAAAGCCATCCAAGCCATGCACAACATGATGGTTGCCCATGCAAAAGTAGTTGAAAAGTATAAAAAGGCGGAGTGCCTAGGGGAAATCGGTATTGTCCACATCTTGGAATCAAAATATGGTATTACCAATCATCTTGAAGATACACGTTCTGCAAGAAAAGAACATATTTTAGCAAATCAATTTTTATTAGACGCTACTTATAGGGGACATTACGCTGAAGATACTTTGGAAAGCATCGAAGAGATTCTTCACGAAAACGAAGGAGTGTTGAAAACTACACGTGAAGAATTTGAGATATTAGCTTATGCAGCTGATCAAATTGATTTTATTGGAGTCAATTATTATGCTAGCCATTTCGTAAAAGCTTATATTGGTGAATCTGCTATCCATCACAACGGTACGGGAGAAAAAGGAAGTAGTCGTTTTGCATTGAAAGGGGTCGGAGAAAGAGTCAATAACCCTGAAGTTCCAACAACAGACTGGGATTGGCCAATTTATCCGCAAGGGCTAGAGGATATGTTGGTCTTTATCAAGGAACGGTATCCAAACTATAAAAAAATCTATGTAACAGAAAATGGAATGGGCGAAAAAGATGTGTTATGTGACAAGCAAGTGCAAGATGATTCTCGAATCGCTTATATTTTCGTACACTTGAAAGCCATTTTAAAAGCTATTGAGCGCGGGGTAAATGTAGAAGGTTACTTTGTATGGTCATTGATGGACGTGTTTTCATGGACAAATGGCTATAAGAAACGCTATGGCTTATTTTATGTCGATTTTAAAAATCAAAATCGATATGCGAAAAAAAGTGCCTATTGGTATAAGAAAATCAGCAACAGCAAATTGCTTGAATAAGGAAGAGAGGTAAGAAGATGCGTATAGTAATCGGTTCGGATAAAGATGGAATGCAACTGAAAGAAGTGATCAAGAAAGATCTAATCGAAAAAGGATTTATGATAGCAGATAAAAGTGAGATACCTTCGGAAGATTTTGTAGCATCTGCTTTAGCCGTCGCGAATGATCTAATGAAGAATGAAGGAAGTTTAGGTATTACAGTAGACAGCTACGGAGTAGGGAGCTTCATCACAGCAACAAAAGTCAAAGGAATGATTGCAGCAGTAGTTTCAGACGAACGTAGCGCTTATATGACTAGAGAGCACAATAATTCTCGCATGATTGCTCTTGGATCGAAGATCATAGGAGAAGAGTTAGCGTTATCGATCGTAAAGGAATTTTTACAAGCAACTTATGTAGGTGGTCGACATCAAGTTCGTGTAGATATGTTGAATAAAATGGCATAAAAAAGGAGAAAGTATGAAAATCGCAATTGGTTGTGACCACATCGTCACAGATACTAAAATGGCTCTATCAGATTTTTTGAAAGCAAAAGGACATGAAGTATTAGACATGGGAACCTATGATTTCACACGGACTCATTATCCCATTTATGGAAAAAAAGTAGGAGAAGCAGTAGTGATGGGAAAAGCAGATCTAGGGGTCTGTTTATGTGGGACCGGGGTAGGAATCAATAATGCAGTAAACAAAGTTCCAGGTATTCGGAGCGCATTAGTGCGTGATATGACAACAGCTATCTATGCAAAAGAACAATTGGATGCAAATGTGATCGGGTTTGGCGCTCGAATTACTGGAGAATTTTTGATTTGTGATATTCTTGATGCTTTCATTCAGGCAAAATATCAAGAAACGGATGAGAACAAGCAATTGATTGCTAAAATCAAACAAATCGAAAAAGCTAGTGAGTATCAAATTGATCCGAATTTTTTTGATGAATTTATCGAAAAATGGAATCGCGATGAATACCAAGATTGTGAGGCTAATCAATGATTCTAACGATTACGATGAATCCTTCAATCGATGTTTCTTATCCATTAACAGAATTTAGTTTAGATGCAGTCAATCGTGTGAAAAATGTGAAAAAAACAGTCGGTGGGAAAGGATTGAATGTCACACGCATCTTGAAGCAATTAGATGCAGAAGTGATGGCGAGTGGATTAATTGGTGGGGTTTTAGGGAAAGAAATCAAAGAGAGGTTAACGCAAGATAATATCCTTCATGAATTTTTGTCTATCAAAGGCGAAACACGAAATTGCATCGCTATTTTACATGAAGGTCAGCAGACGGAAATCTTAGAAAGTGGACCAATTGTTTCTACACAAGAGGCTTCTGACTTTCTCAATCATTTAGGAAAATTGGCAGTAAAAGCTGATGTTATTTGTTTTTCTGGTAGTTTGCCTCAAGGACTTCCGATAGATTTTTACCAGCAAATGATACAAGTCTGCAGACCCAAGCCGGTCATGTTAGATTGTTCTGGTGAAGCATTGATGACAGTACTTAAAGGAGAGTCTAAACCGTATTTGATTAAGCCAAACATACAAGAATTAGCGGAGTTATTAGATCAGCCTATCACTACGGATGTGAAGAAACTGAAAGTAGCTTTATCGGATCCGTTGTTTGCTGGTATTGACTGGGTTGTAGTCTCGATGGGTAGAAAAGGTGCATTTGCTAAACATTCGAATCGATTCTATCATGTGATGATCCCTTCAATCAAAGCCTTAAACCCTGTAGGTTCTGGTGATGCAATGTTAGCTGGTTTAGCGATTGCTATTGAAAAAGAGAAATCAGTTGATGTGGTGCTGAAGCAAGGAAATGCTCTGGGAATACTAAATGCACAAGAAGAAACCACGGGTTATATTGAGTTAGTAAATTATCATACATTAATTAAGCAGATACAAATAAAAGAAGTCTAGGAGGATATCGATTTGAATGAAGAAAAACGACGATTTATCAATCGCTTATGTAGTAGCGAGGGGATAATTGGTGCTTTAGCAATCGACCAACGTGGTGCATGGAAGAAAATGATTGCTCAATTCAAGGGAAGTGAAGCAGAAGACACAGAGATTGTAGAATTTAAGAAAATCGTTGCCTCTGAATTAACGGAATATGCATCATCTATTTTATTAGATCCAGACTACGGGCTACCTGCTGCTGATGTAAAGAACGAAAATTCAGGATTGTTGTTAGCTTATGAGAAAACCGGCTATGATCTCTCCACTCCTGGACGCCTTCCAGATTTGTTAACTGCTTGGTCAGTCAAGCGCTTGAAAGAAGCTGGTGCGGATGCATGCAAAACACTGCTATATTATGATATTGATGAATCTGAAGAAATCAATCATCAAAAGCACGCCTTTATTGAACGAATTGGTTTGGAGTGTCAAGCAGAGAAGTTACCATTCTTTCTAGAATTGCTGTCTTATGATGCAACCATTCCTGATTCAACATCGAAAAAATATGCACGCGAAAAACCCCATAAAGTGATTGGAATGATGAAAGAATTCTCTAAAACACGTTACGGGGTGGATGCACTAAAAGTAGAAGTGCCAGTCAATATGAAATATGTCGAAGGGTATGGGATAGATGAAGCCATTTATACAAAATCAGAAGCAGCAGCTTTTTTCAAAGAACAAGCTGAATCTACTCCTCTGCCTTACGTTTTTTTGAGTGCTGGTGTAACCTCTGAATTATTCCAAGAAACCTTACATTTTGCAAAACATGCCGGTTCTACTTTCAACGGTGTTCTTTGTGGTCGTGCCACTTGGGCTGATGGAATCAAACATTATGTCCTTGATGGAAAAGAGGCAGCAATTGAATGGATGAATACACAAGGACGAGCAAATATCGAAAGCTTAAATACCGTATTGAAGGAAACCGCGACACCTATTGATTTTAATAAGTTCTAATATTTTTTCTATTATTACTACGGCAGTGATGGAATATCATCAACGACAAAGAAAATCCCTGTTAAATATAAGGATAAGTAAGAGCAGTAGATCCATTTATCGTGGATCTGCTGCTTTTTTGCTGTGGAGAATAGTTAGCGAATGTTTATTTGATCAATTGGTTCATAACATAGGGAGTACTAGATGCAAGCGTTTATTCTTTTTTTATCTGATACTGTCAAAAAATAATATAATATGTATTTTTTATTTACTTATAATAACTATTGATTGCAGTCTTGACAGTCAAGTCATATTTTGATGGATGGGGGTGTGAGACGTACAAATGATTTTAAAGACTATGACAGCTATAGTTCTAATTTTAATTGCATCAAGCGGCAATAGAAAAATAAGAATCAAAACGGACTGATGATCACCTAACAACTAATCGACATATATGAGCAGACACGGGACGATATTCTTCTCTCTCATAAGTTCCGTAAAGCAAACATGTGCTATGGATCGATTGTATATTTATTAAAAAAAGAAAGAGGAATGGCAATGATGAAAAAAGAAACTATATTAGTAGCAACGATGTTATTCAGTATGGCAGTAAGTGCGACTTTTGTCTCTGCAGCTGAAGTATACCCAAAGGAATATAACACAGACGGAACGATCACATTTGAAGCAGGAGATGAGGGAATAACTCCTCCAGTTGATCCGGAAGATCCTGATCCCAACGTCCCTGTCGATCCAGTAGACCCTCCAAGTCCTGGAACAGGAGGAGCATTATCGATTGATTATGGATCAAAATTCAAATTTGGGACTAAAAAAATTTCTACTGCAGATAAAACGTATTATGCATCTGCTGATGAAATGACTGATGGTTCTAAAAAACCGACATATGTCCAAGTGACAGATAAAAGAGGAACACTATCTGGGTGGAAATTAAGTGTAGCACAACCAGAACAATTTAAAACTGCCAGTGGGGACGAACTAGTTGGAGCACAGCTGAAGTTTACGAAAGGACAGGCTGTTTCTTTGGTTGATCCAACATATACACCTGAAACGGTTAATTCTGAATTAACGCTGACACCAGGAGGAAATAATACGTTAGCAATCAATGCTAAATCAGGAACAGGTGTGGGGACTTGGGTCTATCGATTTGGTGCGAATGAAAATGAAAATAAAGATGCGGTACAGCTTTCGGTACCTGGTACATCTGTCAAGTTAGCGCAACAATATTCTACTAAATTAGTTTGGACATTAGAAGATACACCCAATAACTAGTTTACTTGCAAGAACAATTGAAAATAAGCATGCAGTCAAACGGTTTTGTGAAGACAATCTAAACAAAGGTTGGTAAAGGCCAAGCTATATTAGTTTGGACAGGAACAGTTCATCTGGGAATTCAACGATCAGGAGGAAAAGATATAGTGAAAAAGAGAAGGATCGCGCTCATTTTAAGCAGTCTATTAGCGACTAATATCTTTCCGATTATAGGGTATTCTTTGGAATCGAATCAGTTGGTGAATGATAATAGAAGAGTCGAAGAAAGCAAAGAGGCTTCGACATTCGATCGTTTAACAGAATCCAGCCAGATCCAAGAAAGCAGTGAGAATTCAAGTACTACTGACAGTAAAGAGACCACTGACAAAGAAGAATCTGAAGAGTTAATCAAACAGCCATTGGAGAATGCCCCGACTTATCGAGTGGGGCTGCCTAATGATCCCAATATTATTTCTATTGATAAGATTTTTCAACAACCTATCGGTACCAGCACGTCCATATTGGAAAACGGGAAGCTATTGCAATTGAATCCAGCAGAGAGGTCTCAAAGAGGAGCTATTTGGTCAAACAATAAAATCGATTTACGCTCAGATTTTACATTTAAATGTTATTTATATTTAGGAAATCAACGAGATAAAGCAGGAGATGGTATGACTTTTACATTGACTGGTGATTCTAGAATGGCTAATGATCCCAGTCAAGTTATCGGTTCCCCAGGTATGGGAATTGGTTCTTATTCGACTCGATCAGGACAGCCTTATGTCGCAAATGCACTCTCGATTGAGTTCGACACATATAAAAATAGTGGCTCTTCTGATCGAATGGATCGTGAAATAACTGCCGATAATAAGGGACATGGACATGTCGCCTTTGTCACTCCTAAACCAAATAACAACAATTATTCCGGAGAGCATACTGGCGTAACAGTAGCACCTACTTTTCTCTCTGATGGTACATGGCGTACATTAATCATTCAATGGGACGCGTCTCAAAGAAGTCTCACCTATGATCTGGAAGGTGTCGGTCGCTCTTCTCACATTGTACCTGATCTCATCAGTCAATTCGGTTCTACAGAAGTAAATTGGGGATTTACTTCTTCAACAGGTACATTTTTTCAAGAAAACGCTATCGCGATGACGCAACTTCCATCTAATGTGTCATCATCAGCTGATGTAAAAGTCAATGATAGTGATTATGGGGCCATCGCTGAAGTTGAAAGAAACGATAAGATAACTATCAGAAATACATTGAAAGTTACTGGGAATTTTCTTGAAGATAAGAAATTGGAGACTAGTATAGACCTACCACAAGAATTAAATATTCCTGAGCGTATCTTGATCAACGGAAATCAAGTTGATGCCAAAGATATCCTGATAACAGGAAACCGAGTCACACTCAATCTAGGAGATTATTTTGTTCTTGGAGATACATTGATTATTGAGTTGGAAACAGACTTGCAAGAAGTCATTCCCGAAAAGGTACTGACTATGCACTTTGAATATCTTGAGAATGCAAAGTTAATTGAGCAGTCAAAT
Organism: Enterococcus sp. HMSC076E04; assembly: GCF_001814285.1. Classification (NCBI taxonomy): domain Bacteria; kingdom Bacillati; phylum Bacillota; class Bacilli; order Lactobacillales; family Enterococcaceae; genus Enterococcus; species Enterococcus sp. HMSC076E04. The sequence continues at coordinate 44,465 of NZ_KV815577.1, forward strand.
GATATAAGTCTGACGATTGCGAAGCTGAAGGAAATAGATGTCCATGTTTATTATAAAGAGAAAGAGAGTCAAAATGAACTCGCAGAAATGAAAACAATCACTGGAAAAATCGGAGAGAGTTATAAAGAAGTTCCTATTGATATTGAGGGATATGTTTTTGACTCTGATTCAGCGAATACAGAAGGTGTCTTTTCCGAAAATACAGCGGATATCTATTTTTATTACAGAAAAGGAAAGCTTTATCTTTCAGCGGCTCCTCAGTATGTAGATTTTGGGCAACATAAAATATCCAATAAACCATTAAGTGTATTTGGGCAGTTCTCAGGTGGATTGAAAATCATGGATGAACGGGCTTCTGGAGGTTGGATATTACAATTGAAACAAGAAAAAGTTCTTACAAATGGAACGTTTGAACTCCCGGAAGCTCTTTCGTTTGTTACTTCTGAAGAGACAACGGTTATAGGGTCATCTGCTGTTACGATTTTTGAAAGTGACCAAAAAGGCGAAAGTGATTTGTCTGCTATTTTAGATTCTACATCTCAACATGGAATCAGAATAGATATTCCTGTAGAAAATCAAAGGATTGGAACATTTGAGGGGAAACTATCCTGGATTCTTGCAGATGTTCCAGAAAATTAATAAAAAGAGAAGATGAGGACAAAAGCATGGATCACCAAGGACAACAGGAACCATAAATACTTATTTCCTGCACAGCTTAAAATGGCAGAGACACGCTTTTGTTCCCATCTTTTCTTACATATGATGAAAGGAGCGATTTTCTTGAAACCAAAACAGCAATTATTTATAACACTCCTAGTTATTATAGGGACACTTTTTAACCAGTTACCAGTGACAGCTAGTGCATTCAATTTTTCGGTGACGCCAATAACTTCAGAGAATCAGATCGATAAAAGAAAAACTTATTTCGATCTCCAACTTGTTCCAGATCAGGAAGTAGAATTAAAAGCAGAATTGAGAAATGATACGGAAAAAGAAGTGAAAATCGACATTTCTGTGAATAGCGCAACGACTAATTCAAACGTAATGGTTGAATATGGAAAAAATGAGATTGAAAAAGACGAAAGTCTAATCTTTGATCTGATCGACTATGTGAGTTACCCAGAGACAGTGACACTGGAACCTAAAAGCGTTCAAACCGTGGTTTTTCATGCCAAGATGCCAAAAGATCGATTCGATGGCGTATTGGCTGGTGGAATCACATTCAAAGAAATTGTGACGGAAAAGGATCAAACAGAAAACAAGGATCAAAGCTTATCGATTGAGAATGAATACGCCTATACTGTTGCCTTGTTAATGCGACAGACACTGAATGAAGTTGCTCCTAACCTAGTACTCCATGAAGTTAAACCTGATCAAATCAATGCAAGAAATGTCATTTTAGCAAACGTCCAAAATGATCAAAAAACCTATATCAATCAAGTAGTTATTGAAACAAAAATTACAAAAAAAGGACATTCTGAAGTTTTATATCAGGAGGAAAAAGAAGGATTGCAGATTGCGCCGAATACAAACTTTTCTTTTCCAACAGCTTTGAATGGTCAGCCACTAACTCCAGGCGAATATCATCTCACAATGACCATTCTAGGAAATGAAAATGAAAACGGAAAATTCTCAAGAAAAAAAGAAAATACCACCATCAACTATACCGACCAATGGATATTTGAAAAAGTGTTTATGATAGACGGGAAAGAAGCCAAGGAATTGAATACGAAAGATGTGACGATTAAAAAGGCCAATAATTGGATCTACATCTTGGAAGCGCTAATTTTCTTGTTGTTCGTTTTAATACTTATCCTTTGGTTTATTTTGAGAAAGAAAGAAGAGAAAGAAAAGTAAAATCAAAATAACAAATAATAGTTTTTCCTTATTGCGTGATATTTAAGTCCTTTTTCGATAGGAGAGTGTAAAATATTTTGTGTAAATAGAAAAA